>NZ_LGUG01000004.1:4362419-4662419 GCF_001274715.1 Aneurinibacillus migulanus
TGATTTTCGGAAAGCCACATGAAGTAAATATTCTCACCCAGCTGTTTGGCGATCTGCCGAGAGGAATATATGCGATTGGTATACGCATACAGAATCATTTTTAGCATCATTTTTGGAGGATAAGGAGGACGCCCTCCGCCTGGGTGGAGAGGAATAAACAAGCGAGGGTCTATTTTTTCAACCGTTGCATCCACAATTCGGCACAGGTGATGATCGGGGATTAGGATCTCAATATCCATTGGAAGAACTAACTGGCGAGTGGTATAATGAGTGTACATAAGAAAATCGTTCCTTTCTGATATTTTGTTTGTTGTGGTGACTTCATTATATCAAAAAGAGCGATTTTCTTCTTTTTTACGTGAAAAAGGGTGCCCAAAAGTTACTTTTGGGACACCCTCAATCTGGCAGAACTTTTCACTATTGATTACTTAGAGCTTACCTGTTTTACAACATGTTCTTCAAAAACGGTATTTTCTGTATTATCTGTTTTCGCTTTCGCTGTGCCGGTAATAGCACTAACAAGCAATGTTACGAGCGTATTTACCGTAATCGCTACGATACCGATATCAAGGTCCTTTATGAACTGCGGAAATTGTGGAAACAGGGTACCCATTGTCGCATCTGTAATCGTTACATAAGCAACAGTAATCACGCCAATGATAATCCCTGCAAATGCACCCGATTTTGTAACAGGATTTTTTTTCCACAGACTAAAAAATACGGCGGGGAATAATTGTAGTACGAAACTGTAGGCCATAATTAACAGTGCAATAATGGTGTTACCACCATAAAAAGTAAAATATAGAGCAACAAGCGCAACGATAGGTACGAAAATACGGGTCAATCGACTAAGTTGCGTTTCGGTTATATTCGGCTTCACTACCTTATAAATGTTATTTGCTAACAGTGTAGATGCAGTCAGCAACAACATGGAACAGGGCACAAGAGCCGTCAGTAATCCTGCCGCCCCTATGACGCCTACAAACCATGGTTCAAACGTTGCTTTTACAATTTTAAACAATGCTAAATCCGTATCCGTTCCCTGTAAGTTTGGAATTTGTAAAAGAGCGGTAAACCCGATAAACAATATGAATACTAATACAATTTGATAAATGGGTAGTATAGCAGCATTCTTGCGCAACGCACTTTCAGTTCTTGACGATAAGCTTGCACCAAACACTTGCGGCCACATATATTGCCCTAAACCAAAAATTAAACAGGTAGAAATATACCAGGACATACTATACCCTGATTCAGGAATCAATAAAAATCCCGGTTTCGTGGCATCCAATGTCTCAAACATCGGCTTGATTCCACCAAAATAATGATAAGGTAGATAAATGCCTAAAAACAAAATAACTCCCAAAAGCAGAATATCTTTTAAAATAGCGGTCCAGGCTGATCCATGAATACCGGACACTGATACAAATATAGTGACGGCAATCATTCCAATCCACACTGCCAAATTCGGTGAAATCATTCCATAGGAAGTCTCTGATACAATGATTTTAAGCCCCTTTAACTGTAAAACGATATAAGGAATCATAGAGACTACGCCAACCAATGCTACCAGTAACCCGAGTGCCTTACTGTCATACTTCTTCGCAAAAAAATCCGACTGGGTAATCAACTTATGTTTTTTTGCGTAACGCCAAATAGGAGGTAGAATCCAATAAGGAATGATAAAACACAGGGCGTTAAAGATATAAATAATCGGTCCTCCCATTCTGTATGCCCCGCCGGTTCCACCTAAAAACACATACGTCGTAAAAATTTCACCCGCCATTAACACGAACATAATAATTGAGCCGAAATTACGATTAGCGACCGCCCACTGTTCCATCTCCATTTTCTGACCTTTACGGGCACGCACACCTAAATAGAAAGCAAGTAGGAAAGTTAGTGTAATAATTAATATCGCGATATTCATTCATTTGCCTCCTCTTTATCTTGGATAATGCTGCAAATATAAAGACATACCGAAGATAAAATGAGCCACATAGTTGCCCAAAACACAATAAATGGTAATCCGAATATATAAGGTTCGATACGGTTTATAACTGTTAATGATCCAACAGCAGGTATAATGCTCAGTAACCAAACTACAATTTTCATCAAATACGTTCCTCCTTTGTGAATCATACTGATGGTTTTACTACATTGATTGCTTTTTTATAGACAGCGCTTCCAATTAAAATAATCATCATATTTTTCCAAAAATTAAAGCGAAATATCAACATCCTTGTCACTCTTAGCTGGATGGAAAAACGTTACACAAGGCATTTATTTTTATTCGGAAAGCCCGTGTGTTTCCGGCTATTGTTCAATGAGGAGAGCATCACGAATCATACCATGGAACTGGGCTACTCCATTTTCCGTTGGTGAAAAGATTCCCTTTTCAAAGGCTCTAGAACGAAATCCAGCTTGTGCCAATTCTACCAGTTCAATATCCTCATCCCGAACCTGTTCCATAAACGCAAGCAAGTCCTTCTCTTCCTGCGTAAGCTTTTCATCCCGGAAAAATACATGATAAACTCCCATGGTCGTTTCATGATCAATTGGAATCATCTGAATGACGGTCATGTTTCCGGAACCTGGATAGATGGTTACCATCATGTTGGGCCACAGCCAGTAAAATCTTCCGCCCTTAAATTCTGCCTTATTCAACTCTACGCTTCCATATTGCTTATCCGGCTTCACTATGGTGCCTTGAACGGAATAGTTTTCACAAGCAATGACGGAGTACTGACTCATATCTAGCGTAGCAACGAATGATGGATGGGCAATCGGACAATGATCACATTCTAAGTAATTATCAATAAAAGCCTTCCAATTGGCTTTAATCACACGCCTTTTTTCCCACACTTTTTTTAATTCTCCCAAGAAAGTAACATCTTTAAGGGAATCAAAAAAATCTCCAAAACTCGAAATTAATGGTGAAGCGTTTTCATCTAAGTTAACAAAAACTTTTTTCTTTTACCGACATGCTCTCCGCCCTCCTAATTTCTCGAAAAATATACCGCTTTATTATCTCTAAATTAAGAATAAAGCGATTTCAAGCTTGTATACTAAATTTCATTATTGCAAGAATAATGCCAATTCAAAATAATCATTATTATAAGTGTTAATAACTTATTTATCTCTTTTATTCCAATTTAAAACGAGTTGTAGTCAACTCATAGAATTGATTACAACTCGCTTTTTGTTTTGAAAATGGAGCGTAAAGAAATAAAAACGCTGAATGTCAGAATTAATTATTGCTGCGATAAAGTAAACTTCCATCAGCAGGGTCTTGCATGGTGTAGTGGCTATCCACTCTGGATCGTACTGGATAATCAACACCCTTGAACAGATTTAATTGTTATTAACTATTGAGTTAATAACAACTCAATTAATAAAAAAATATATGTTACTATCCCTATGTTCTTATTTGGAAACCACAGTTTTAGAAGTATCAATCAAGGTAATCAAAAAACCGACTACACCTCCAACAATTCCTGGAAATAACCATCCTAGACCCAAATGATACAAAGGCAATACATGACTAAATAAAGAATTAACAGCCGCTATCTTTATATTGGCAGCATTTAATCCGTCAAAAATACTTACTAAGCCAACACAAAGCATTGTATATTGATATACCTCTGCTCGCCCTTTAAATAAAGGATGCAGAAATGTTAGAAAAATCAGAGCGATAGCCAATGGGTAAATAGCCGTCAATACTGGAACGGAAAAAGCAATCAATTGTGTTAAACCAACATTTGCTATTGCTGCACTGAATACACTTAAGGCGATGGCTAATGCTTTATATGGGATGTTCGGCAGTAGCTTATGAAAGTAAGCTGCAGACGAGCTTATCAATCCGATACTTGTAGTTAAACATGCTACAGTGATCATCAATCCCAGCAACAGTCCACCCAGCGACCTAAAGTAATAGCTCGCAGCCTGTGCCAATACTTGTCCTCCATTATCAAGATGTCCCATCACCGAAACACTTGAAGTTCCTAAAAAAGTAAGGGAGGCATAAAGAACAATTAATAAAGTAGCCGCTATAAAAGAAGCTTTCACGCAAGTAATCGCGATACTCCTTGTAGTAGTTGCCCCTTTTTGTTTAATGGAATTAATCACCAATATTGCAAAAACAAAAGAAGCAAGTGTATCCATTGTTAGATAACCTTCCTGGAATCCTTTGAAAAATGGAATATGCGAATAATCATCTACAGGTGGCTGCATTGGACCTATCGGATGAACGAGTGCCGCCACGATTAAAATAGAAATAAACAGTAACTTTATGGGAGTTAAAAATTTCCCTACAATATCCACAATCCGGGTAGGATTTAATGAAAAAAAGCAGCTAATCGAAAAGAATAAGACTGTAAAAATAAGCAACGATATATGTCCCATGCTTTCTGATACGAAAGGTTTTACACCAATCTCGTATGATACACTTCCTGTTCGCGGTAAAGCAAATAATGGCCCAATGGCTAAATAAAGAACCGTTGTAAAAATAAGGCCAAACAAAGGATGAACACGACTGGCTAATGAATGTAAATCTTCTTTTCCTGAAACCCCCATTGCTATAACCCCAAGTAGAGGCAAGCCAACGCCCGTTATTAAAAAGCCCGAAACTGCAGGCCAGAAATTTGTGCCAGCTGCCTGGCCGAGTGAAGCGGGAAAAATTAAATTCCCTGCTCCAAAAAATAGAGCAAAGAGAGTCAGCCCTATAATAAAAACAGTTGAAAAAGGTAAAGATTTCGATTTCACGATGATTCCTCCGGTGTAAATTGAATTATCTGTAATTACAAACTATTCTTTCGGCTTCTCTACTTTATAAAGTCACAGTAACATACTATAATAAATTTCTTTGTTTTTATCAATAAAAAAATTTGTAAATAAATAAAATTACATTGAAAACAAACTTTTAATTCCTATATTTTTCTTTTATAACCAAATTCCTCTTTATCCGAGATAGCAATAAAGCTATTAAACCGAAGACAAAAAGACTGTCGAAGCATTATCGACAGTCTTCTTCCATTTTCATTCATCATTCAACAATCGTCCCGTATACTACTATGTTGCTTGCAATTTTCCTAACAAGCGAAACTCCTCATTACTGGTCATAACCGTTCGGATGGGTCCTGTGCCAGTGCCAGGCACTTGATAGAATAGTTTCCAAATCACTATACAAGTTACAGTTAATATTTTGACATGGTAGCGTGGTTGGAAGTAGGAGAGATGGAGAAAGAAGAGGATGGATACGCCCTGCGCCCCGGCAGAAAAAAGGCGGACGTGTCTTTTTCCAACCTCTGATTTTTTCATTCTTTTCTTTCACCACAAGAATTTGTCGATTTATCAAATCAGATGTATATATACTGTGGTTCCCAGCCAAGTACACTTTTTATCCTACCTCTTTCCGCCACCAACACAGGAGGAGCGCCGGCCCTTCTGTCCATGTACTCTACCGCAAGCGGACGTTCTGTAATCATTTCTACTGTTTCAATGATTTACATTATTTCCATAAAAAATACATCTCTGGTTTGACAAACGATTCTCCTACCAGGCTTTTGGCAGCAAAATGAATAACCGATTCAATTTGATATTCTTTAATAATGCGTGTTACGAGTTCCGCATCTGCGATATCACCTTCGTAAAAATAAGAGGACCGCACCGCATCTCGATGACCAGTCGTCAAGTTATCCAGTACAATTACAGGGATGCCTTCTTTAAGAAGTTCTAACACTGTATGACTGCCAATGTAACCGGCACCTCCCGTTACTAATACCGGTCCTATGCTATCTCCTCCCTGTTTTTCCACTTATATACTGTTCTGCCTCCAAAAGCTCGCTCATATAAGCAAGCAGGTTGGAACGCAGTTCCGGACGCATAAGAGCAAGTTCAATTATCGCTTGAATATAGCCAAATTTATCTCCAACATCATATCGCTTCCCTACAAGCGGCAAAGCAAGCAAAGAATGGTCATGGCATATCTCCTTTAACGCATCCGTCAGTTGAATTTCTCCTCCTTTGCCTGGACTCATATGCTCTAAAATCGGGAAGATGGATGGCTTTAAAATATAACGCCCCATAATCGCTAATGTAGACGGTGCTTCTTCCAAGCTTGGCTTTTCTATTACGTCTTTCACCCACTTCGCTTCTCCAGCATTTTGCAACACACTTTGCATTGGAGCAATAATACCGTACTTATGTACTTCTTGGAATGCGACAGGCTGAACTCCTATTACTTCCGTGTCGAAAGCTTCGTATATGTCCATCATTTGTCTGAGCGCAGGTTTTTCGGATACCATAATATCGTCACCAAGCAACACAGCAAACGGTTCATCCCCAATGAATTGGCGTGCACACAGAACAGCGTGCCCCAACCCTAACGGTTCTTTCTGGCGGATATAATGCATATTCACCATCGTTGAAATCTCACGAACCATTTTAAGCATGTCTTCTTTTTCGCTTTCAGCGAGTGTCTTCTCCAATTCAATTGATTTATCGAAATGATCTTCAATCGCTCGCTTGTTACGACCTGTGATTACAATAATGCTTTCAATTCCAGCTTGCACCGCCTCTTCTACAATGTATTGAATGGCCGGCTTATCAACAATGGGCAGCATTTCTTTCGGCTGTGCTTTCGTGGCGGGCAAAAACCGTGTGCCAAGCCCTGCCGCTGGAATAACCGCTTTTCTGATTTTCAAAACACTTCACTCCTTATCTTTTGTTTCTCGGTAAACACCCATAAATAGCTTCCTATAAGGTACTCCTCCCGTCATGAGAAGAAAGAAGGCTGCAAAGTCGACAACTAAGCGCATAAGTTCAACAGCTTGACGCTTATCTCGGTACATGTTACACCACCTCATTTGTCTGCCGTTTTGTGCCATGAGGTTCGTTCTGAAGAATATATAACGGCTGATTCTTCGTCTCATCATAAATTCTGCCGACATATTCTCCAAGAATACCTAGAATAATAAGTATTACTCCATTTAATAACAACAAGCATGCGATAACTGACGTCCATCCCGCAATAGTACTAGCCGTAAACATCTTCAAGTATATAGTAATAAGTAAATATACAAAGCTTGAGAAGGAAATAAGAAAACCCAGATAAGTGGCTGCTTTTAATGGTTTATAAGAGAACGATGTAATGCCGTCCATCGAGAAACGCAGCATCTTTTTCAGAGGATATTTCGTCTCTCCCGCAAACCGCTCATCCCCGCTCGTATTCAATCGCTGTTTGACGAAACCCTACCCAACTGACTAGCCCACGAACGAAGCGATTTTTCTCCTGAATCTTTCGCATACTCTACGGCCCATCAAACGGAAGTCTCCGGTATCAAGCGGAATAGCGACTTCTGTCAGCGTATGCAGCGTGCGGGAGAATAAAGAAGCCGTCCATTTCTTGAACAGTGTCTCTCCTTTTCGTTTTGCACACGTAGCATAGACGACCTCATAGCCGTCTTTCCACTTCTCGATCATTTGCGGAATCAGTTCCGGCGGATCCTGCAAACCGACGCCAGTCATAGCAAAAGCCGCAAAAATCCATCTTCACTTCTGCTTGTGAATGCCCTGAAATAGCATCCACGTTGCGAATAGAAGCGTACATACCAACAGGCTGTCAATGTTATTCGTCCGACTTACCGCAACAGCGATCGGTGTGCATGCCGTAATCAGGCTCGTGAATCGGACCGCTGTTCTACCGAAGGACGGTTTGATAAGACTGTATATCAGCAACACAGAGCCAATTCCTGCTAAGGCCTGTGGCAGAACGACGCTCCAGCCATGAACCCCAAACATATAAGCAAATACGGTCTGTACCCAAAATGTAACCAGCGGTTTATCCATCGTAACGTATCCAACCGGATCAAAAGAAGCGTAGAAAAAGTTGTGAAAGCTCTGTAGCATACTTGTTACAGCTGAAGTGTAATAAGTATTCACATACTGATATTTCTATATATTTAAAATATTAAAAAAAGAGGATAGTAAAGCAATACACTGTAGGATCATATCGAAACGTTGACCTTGTTTCGGTCTCATTTTCATGTTCCCCCTTTCATTCATCATGTTTTATTGTCGCTATAACTGGCCTCTATGATATCCAGTCCTTCTACGCTTATAAATCATACTGCCTTTAGCTGAATTGTCCCTTAACAGAACCTGAACATTAATTGAGTACTAGCTGAATATACGCTGAAAATATACACGTACAGCAAAAACGGCATTCATACACGGGTACGCCGCGTATGAATGCCGTTATGAAGACTGAATCAATTCAATTATTATAGGAAGCCATATATTAAACGTACAACCCGCCTCTTCTTGACTTACAACACTAATGGTTCCTCTATGAATATCCACAATGGACTTGGTAATCGATAAACCTAAACCGGCACCGCCATACTTGCGTGTCCGGGAGGAATCGCTGCGATAAAATCGATTAAAAACATGAGGAGTACGATCAAGTTTAGCCAACAGAAGAAGCTCGTGTACCAATTTATTAAGACGTTCAGATTCGCCATGCATGCTTTTTAACGCTTTATGCAGTTGATCCGGTTGATTGGCCGCACCGCGGAGCAATACTTCCAGAAATCCATGAATAGAGGTTAACGGTGTGCGAAGCTCATGAGAGGCGTCCGCTATAAAGCGACGCATCTGTTCCTTCGTTTCTCTTTCCGCTTCAAAGGAGGCTTCCAGCCGCTCCAGTATTCCATTAAAAGATTCAGCCAGACGATCGATTTCTCTCTGTCCTTGGTGAGGGGGAAAACGCCTTGCCAGATTCCCTGCATCAATTTGCTCTGCGGTATGTACCATGTTGAACAAAGGAACCAAGGCTCTTTTTAGCACCGGTAAAAAGCCAAGCAATCCGATGAGCATGGCAATAAGGGAAAGGAACAAAAATGTAAGCAGTTGACGAATAAGCAAATCCTTGAGCAGACCTGTCAGCGTGCTTATCTGAACGACACCAAGTATTTGCCCTGATCCTGAAACAATCGGCTGTAATACGACTAATTGCTCGGTTTAACGTTCAGCCTGTTCTACCTTACCTGTTATCGCATCTACATACTGTCCCTCATAACCAGCCAACGGAGCATAGACCAATAGCGGCTTATCGGCTTTCTGGTTTAGTATCGATGGCCATACGTATTGCAAAGTGAGCGGATATTTCTCTACATATGCTTTCACTGCTTGTTGTGGACTTACACGGTCATTTCCATCAGGCAACTCGATTTTACCTAGCATACTTTCCATAAATATACCAACAACTTTTCCAGTCGATGTATCGACATATATATTATACGAACGGCTATCAATTGGAATATTATCTTTCATTTCTCGAAAAGAAATCAGCATAACATGGTCTGGCGGCAGCTTACTCTCATCTACCCAATCATCGCTCTTTTCCTGTTCTCTATAACTCATTTGCAACTCTTTTATATGAGATGGTAAATATGTTTGAAGGAATGTCAACGCACGTGATGCTGCTTCTGTTCTTGTAATACTCTCTTCTTTTTTGACTTTTTCGTTTAAAAAAGCTCCAAAATGAACCACATCTCCTGTCGCAGTTGTCTGGACGACATAAGATACGTCATCATTTTTACGCCATTGGTATACTTTTGTCTGTTCGATTCCATCTCCATCCTTATGCAGTTCAAGGCCAGCTACATCAATTGCAAGCTCTGTCTTTAGTAAATCTGCCGCTTCTTTCTCTGACGTAACACTCAATTTCTTGCCCTTTCCTTGTACACTAACTACCTTTTCTTGATACAAGTCCTTAACTTTATTCTTTACAGGCTTACCGGTCAAAGCGTCAATCGCTTGCGTATCTATCATATATTTAAGCACAGGGCGAGTTATATGTTCCGCCTTTGTATCACCTATACGCACAAACTCCGCTTCATTGTAGGAAAGGCTTGCACTTGCTGCCTCAAGAAATGCTTTTTCAGCCTCCTTCTCAGTAATCGTATGTATAGGCTGCGGGAAAGCATTCTCCTGTATATCTTCATCATTATTAAACCAACTGGCAACCCGTCCATTTTTATCAATATCGATTTGAATGCTGTTTCTATTCGTGAGAGGAATACCATGAATTAAAGGAAAAAATCGGACGCTGGCATATTTGGTAACTTCACGATTTCCATCTTTGTCTATAGATGTTTGTCCTCCGGTACTAATGCCCTGCAATACATATGCGCGTTCATCACCCATCATAAGCTTGAGGAATGCAAGGGATTTTTCTTTAGCAACGGAATCTGAAGGACGTGTTTCCGATTTGTGTATCGAGTCATATTGATGGAAATCATATAGTATTCCATCTTCGCTAATGTTCGTGGTTGCGTACAAATCTTTGTACTCTTCCGCCTCTTTTTTATTGAACATCACACCATATACCTTCTTTTTACTATCTGGCAAATCCTCTACATTTATTTCCATGCCCATTGTCTCAAGTTCCGGCATATACTTCAGCAATTTGAACATGGTATCCGCTACAGGTGCAGGCAATTTCTGAAGTTGCATGCGTGTCTGTTCATTTTTTTCATATTGACCTGTTATTCCTTGCTCTGCCGCCAATGCTGCATGACTAAATAACAGACTGCCTGCTATCATACTTGCAGTAACCAATCTCGTCTTGTTCATTAGGCTCATCCCTCCTATATTTTCCTTTCACTTAGAAGACGTTTCCCGTCAGCGCAATGTTTCATAATTTTCCCATAAAAAAACCTTCTGCCAAATGACAGAAGGTTTTATCGATCAATAGAGCGATAGTGACGCTTACTTAGAATACAGAAACAACGGCACCTTTATATTTTTCTTCAATAAATTTCTTTACATCGTCTGATTTCAACACTTCAATCAAAGTTTTAATATCCTCACGATTTTCATCGCCTGCTCGCACACTAATGATATTCGCATGCTGTTTGGCAGCATCAGAGTCTTTCTTCTCCATTGTAATCGCCTGGTCGGTCGTTAGACCGCCCTCCATTGCATAATTACCATTAATGACTGCATAATCCACTTCATTTACAGCTCGCGGAAGCATCGCTGCCTGCATCTCTTTCACTTGAACATTCTTCGGATTCTCTACAATGTCTTGTTTCGTAATGCTGTTCAATTCCTTGCCTGGTGTCAGCTTGATCCACCCTTGTGTTTCAAGCAACTTTAACGCGCGCGCACTGTTTGTTACATCATCCGGAATCGCGATAACTGCACCTTGCTTCGGCTCAGTCCCTTTTTCTTTACCCGGATACAGTCCCATCGGCTCAAAGTGGATACCGTCTAGCCCCGCAATGTGCGTACCGTGCTTTTTATTGAATTGCTCCATGTACGGCACTGTTTGAAAATAGTTTGCATCGAGTTGTTTATCTTCGAGTGCCGTGTTCGGAAGTACATAATCGTCAAATACTTTTACTTCCATATCAATGCTTTTTTCTTCAATGCAGCTTTTACATGTTCCAGAATTTCGGCATGAGGTACTGCGCTAGCGCCTATAGTAATCTTCTTTAGTTCTTCTTTCGCACCTGTGCTTGCTGCTTTCTCTTCTTGTTGACCGCAGGCAGCCAGGAAGCCGATACTCATTACCAAAACAATAAGAGCCAACCATTTCTTCATCTTTCTTCCCCTCTTTCACTCTTGTCAGCGCTATTCAATACCAGAAAAACCAACCAAAAATGACCTCTTATCCAAAGAGGTCACCCGGGTACAATACGTCCACTGGACCTCTTATCTGCAGGAATATACCATTCCACTGGAATTGGCACTGCGATACAGCATACGCGCTGGTTCGGTTGCCGAGATTTCATCGGGCCAGTCCCTCCACCTCTCTATATAAATTACACTTGATAGTTTGACAGGGTAGCGTGGTTGGAAGGAGGTGATTCAGAAAAAGAAGAGGTTGGATTCGCCCTGCGATCCGGCAGAANAAAAGAAGAGATTCGCCCTGCGATCCGGCAGAAGAAAGGCAAACGTGCCTTTTTCCAACCGCTCCCGCCCACCGCCCTTCCTTCTTTTCTTACCTCCCACCACAAGAATTTGTCGATGTATCAAATCAGATGTATATAGATAAGAGCTTCCTATTCTGTTTTTGGTTTTTCTTCTGTTATCTTAATACAAATTAAACGCATTAGTCAACTAAGAATTATATACATATATAAATTGACCATTTGTCCCACAAGCATCTTTTATGTATACCAAAACAGTCGTTTTTTTGATACGGTTACAATGTGATTCTATTGCTATTCGATAATCTGAGAGGAGTCCTGACTATGAAATTCAAACACATGATGACCAATGCCGTGCATGCCGGTGACCACATTAGAAGGAGGTGAGACGGGGGTTTCCACTTCTTCCGGCATGGCTGCGATTCTCTGTGCAATTCTGTGCAGGAGAACATGTACTCTGCTCAGACGAGATTTACGGAGCCACCGCATTTTTACTTGAAACAGAGCTAATCCGTCTCGGCATTGACTGCTCTTTCGTTCCTTTCCATTCCTCAGAATCGATCGAAGAGGTCAAAGACATTATCGCTGATTTGGAAAGAGGGCTAGGCATGCTATAATGCTATGGATTTTCTAAAAAACAGGGACCCTCTATAAGAAGGTCCCTGTTATAAAGGAGAATAGACTATGAATCTTAATCAATATGTGGGTAAAACAGTGAAAGTTATATATGCTTCACCTACAGGCCAATTGCATCGTACCGGTTTTGTTGAATCGTCCAATGAACGGATGGCCCTGTCTTTAACTTGTGATGGTGAGACCGTCATTGTTCCATGCTATCGGATTATTTCTATAGAAACAATCGAGAAATAAAGGAATTTCTCTTATGCTGAAGCGCAGCATTCGCAATTTCCTGCCTGCCCGCGATGCCGCGCTCCGCAACTACCTATTGCTCCTGACGCAAGCGTGAATCGAGCACAAAATTCCCAAACGGTACTATCGACGCAACCAAAGCTCCCATCACCCGCACGAACGACCAGCGAAGCGCAAACGTTACGTGAGCAACGGCAGCTATATAAAGTACAAAAAGCAGACCGTGTAACGCTCCGACAACACTAACCGCGGCCGGAAAATCGGCAAAATACTTCAGGGGCATAGCAATCCCAAGCAGTAAAAGGAACGAGATGCCTTCGATCAGCGCGATAAGGCGAAAACGTCCGAGGGGGGTTTTCAACATGTTGACACCTCCTATGGATAAAAGCGCTTAGTACCAGTAATACGAATGTTGCATGTACCTCTTATAGTACTTACTATAAACCAAAAACAAGTTAAACATGAGGAAAATACAGTTATGTTCAAGATAAATTCATTTTTTCAAAATAAAAAAGAAAAAGCATACATTTCGGCTTGATTCTTTTTCATTTCTATATGGATAATCAACAACTTTGCTAATATGCATTCTTATGAGGGTAACTTGTTTTCTCAGCTTGATGGCGATATGGTAGTTCCCCTGATTAAATTTATAGATTTTTCAATTCTTTCAAGCGCGTCTTTTAATAATTCACGTGAACAAGCAAAATTAATCCTTTCGAACCCTTCTCCACCACTTCCAAATATGTAGCCTTCATCTAATGCTAACTTTGCTTTAGATTGCATAAACTGTTCTAGAACTTTATAATTCTCGAATAGTTCAGTAAAATCTAGCCATGCTAGATACGTTCCTTCTGGTTTTATAAACTTTACACCTGACAGTCTTTTGTTAACAAAAGATTCAATTAACTCAATATTGCCTTGTAGATAATTCAATAATTGTGACAACCATTCTTCTCCTTCGTTATAAGCGGCAATTTGTGCAACTGTCGCAAAAGACCCCGGATCAATATCCATTGTTTCCAATCTATGTTTTAAAATATTTCTGTTCTTTCTATTCTTGACAATGATATTTGATACATGTAATCCAGCTAAATTAAATGTCTTGGTTGGGGAAGTACAGATAATTGAGTGGTTTGCAAATTCATCACTAATTTTAGCGAATGGAATATGGGTATGTCCTTCATATATCAGATCAGAATGGATTTCATCAGAAACAATCATTACATCATTATCGATACATATTCTTCCTAATTTAATTAATTCTTTATGCGTCCATACTCTCCCAGTTGGATTATGTGGGCTACATAAAAACAGTAATTTTGTTCTACTGTCTTTAACTAAATCTTCTAGCTGGTCAAAATCCATTTCATATTTAAGCTCTTTCAACTTAAGCTTATTTTCCACCACATGACAACCGTTATTTTGAATTATATTATAAAATGGGTAATAGACAGGGCTTTGAACAATAATTTTATCTCCAGGTATACAAAAGGATTGCACAATAAAATTTAATGCAGGAATAATCCCAGGTGTATATAAAATCCATTCCCTTTCTATTGTCCAACCATTTCTCCTTTCTTGCCATGCTATTAAAGAATCTAAGAATGCCTCACTTTGATGTCCATAGCCAAATATTCCATGCTCTGCTCTTTTTATCAAAGTATCTATTACTGGTTGAGGAGCCCTAAAATCCATATCAGCGATCCACATAGGCAATGATTTTTCATCACCAAAGTTTTCTTTTAGATGCTTTGGAGACCACTTAATGCTATCCGTTGTTGTTCTATCAATCATTTCATCAAAATTATACTTCATCTCAACACCTCACCTAACTTTTAATAGATGTAAGCAAATAATAAAGTCATTTAAAAAGATAAACGTTCATTAAAGTAACAAAACCGCTTTAATGAACGTTTTTTCTTTTCAATTATTCACTTTCATGAAAACCTCATTTATATCTTTTTAACAAATTCAGATTTTAATTTCATAGCTCCAAAACCATCAATTTTGCAATCAATATCATGATCTCCATCGACCAAACGTATATTTTTTACTTTTGTACCTATTTTTACAACTAATGAACTTCCTTTTACTTTAAGGTCTTTGATTACCGTTACAGAATCACCATCGTTTAAGACATTTCCATTTGCATCTTTGACAATCTTTTTATCTTCACTATTTTCAGTTTCTAATTCTAACGTCCACTCATGAGCACATTCTGGGCAAACAAAAAGACTCCCATCTTCGTAAGTGTATTCTGAATTACATTTTGGACAATTTGGTAAATCAAGCATAATTTCATTTCCTCCATTCGCTCTATAGGGAGTTCCTTATATGCTTTATATACTGTCATAGTCTTCTAATATTGACAACCCTTCCTCCAACGCCCATCTACTTTGCCGGTGGTGGTACCACGGACATAAATTATTAACAGCATACTTTTTTTCGTATGATGGCGAATTCGTTTCTTTTTGATTTTCAAACAATATGTCATCAATATGTTAATACTTTAGTTATTTCTACGTATTAACATATGCAAGAACAAATTACGTAATTTTTTTAAGCATTACACATTCATTGATCATTGAACTTACCAATAAACAGGAGGGAGGGACAGGTGTTGGAGACCACCCAAGTGAACATGGAGATTCACTACAATAAAAAAGACGATGTCTATGATCAAATCATATCCAAGGAAGAATTTTCCCAGATTTATGAGATGTATAATAAACGGGTCTATAAGTATATCTGTTTCCGGATCAACAATCACTACGCTGCGGAGGATATCTGCAGTCATGTATTCGAAACAGTCATCACTAAATATCATAGCTTCTCACCGGAAAAATCAAAGTTCGAAATATGGCTGTTCGCGATCGTAAGAAACGCTGTAACGGACTACTTTCGCGCACAGAAAAAACGGGCCTTTTTTTCACTGAACACTTTGCTGAATATGGTTTTTATCGAGTCGTCTCCCGAGGATCTGGTCATCCGCGATGACAATAATCAGGAGTTGTTCAAAGCTCTGGCGAGGCTGCGCAACAAAGAACGCAATATTCTCGCAATGAAATATGGAGCCGGTCTGAAAAATTCGGAAATCGCTCAGTTAATGGGTGTAAGTGAATCCAACATTGGCGTTGTAGTGTACAGGAGCTTAAAGAAGCTACATAAAATCTTGGTGGCAGGAGGGTTCAAAAATGAGTAAAAAACAGGATCAGGAAGAATTCAAGAATATAGTAAATCTGTTGACAAATGTAGAGTTAACTCCCTCCTCCTCGAAAGACCGGATTTATAATCGTGTGACATACAAAATGGAAACAGAAACCTTGCAACCCTATTGCAAAAAAAAGGATGGGATATCTATGAAGAAAAGTAAATGGAGAGCTACAACTGTGATTGCCAGTGCTGTTATCTGTCTTGGTGGCGCATTTTCAACTACTTCTTACGCGCAAGAATTGTTTCAATCGATCCTGGCTCATTATCAAGTTGGGGGAATGAAAATCACACAATATGATAAAGAACTACCTACTCCTGCAGTAAACACGTCGTCTAGTAATTCAGCAAGGAATGACGAGGTAGCCCAATTACCGTCCCCTTTAAAGCTCTCCTTACAGGAAGCTCGCTCGGCAATGGGGATGAACTTTCCTGCACCCTCATGGTTGTCGGACTATGAGTATGTGAATAGTGTAATTCAAGGTGATAAAATGGTTGAGGTACTCTATAAACGAGATAAAAAAATAGTCAGTTTGTTGATTTCAAAGGATGATGAAAATGGCATCATCACCACTGATGATGTCAAAATAGAAACAATTAACGGTACAAAGGTCTATTTTGCAAACGGAATCGTCATTTGGGAGTATGAGGGATTTAGAATAGAATTATACTCACAAGAGGATTTTGATGCCATTACGCTCGGTAAAATAATCGATAGCTTAGAGACGGGCAAACCAGTCACGCAAGCGGAAATCGAGAAAGCGAAGGCAAAGATACAGAACGCTGGGCCAAGAGCAACTGCGGCGCCTGCACCTGTCATCCTCTATTGATGGTGTAATGAACGTTCAGGATATAAAGGCCAAATCAATGACCAAACAATACTCGATGTTGGAATAGAAGCTTCCCACCAATTAATTGTGACCAAGAGTTATGATATTACAGATAAAGTTGAGGCTAAGTTGAAAAAAACGTGCCAAATTTATGTTATTGAGAGTAAGCGTTAAACAATCCCCATCATGATAGAATCCCTTCTGAGTGAACAGTAGGAAGAAAGTGCCTTACTGTAGACTTAGCGGGGATTTTTACATGGACAAAATCAATCCAACGTACAGTCTGGATGTACTTTAATTGAGCCTTGAATGGAAACTGTGGCTTCTTTAAAAAGAAAAAGCTTTCCTCTTTTTACCTCTTCTGGGGTGATAATAAAGTCTAAATCTTTGTATACACCTAGCATTTCCATACATGCTTGAGTTCGTATACGATGATCAGAAGCAAGGCATACCATTTATGTTCATGATTTCTTCCTACAATTTTCAAAAATTCTTGCTTACGTAGAGCATCAATATGTTGCCAGAAAGAAAGGGCATCAAATAACGTACCATCTTTATCAAAAGCAATAACTTTTATGTTATGAAAGGGAACTCCATTAATAATTATATACATCTGATTTGATACATCGACAAATTCTTGTGGTGAGAGGGAAGAAAAGAAGGAAGGGCGGTGGGCGGGAGCGATCGGAAAAAGACACGTTTGCCTTTCTTCTGCCGGATCGCAGGGCGCATCCCACCTCTTCCTGATTCTCTTATTTGCCGTGCAACAATATCTAAAAATGGCATATTTATTAAATTTAATAATGCTGATTTGCATTTTTTAGCCATACTCATAGAGAAAAGAAAATACTGACCCTGGCACTTTCGCTTTCTTCTCATACTTCCTGTTTTTATAGCGCTCTGGTTAAGAGCAGCAGGCGACTGTATCTGCGTAATTCTTTAGCAAATAAAGAGAACGCACAGCTTTTTCGCTCATTCATAAAAAAGCGCGTCGTTCTTTCAATGTGACTCACCCTGCCTGTTTGGCTTGTAGCTCCTGAATGACCTGAAAAATATGTATTTGAGATCGTCCGAAGCGAGTAAGATCATAACACACAATGACATCTTTAAAGCGAATTTGCTTCAACAACTTTTCAAATTCAGCACGTTTAAAATAATAAAAAACCAGCTTTCCGACATGACGGAAAACTGGTTTTTTATCGCATTAGGGTTTGGGGATAGTAAGAGGCACCGAAGAGGTAACCGAACGCTTTGGAAAACGAACGTGCATGGATGAAATCATGGCAACAAAGTGTTCAACAAGTTCCGGATCAAATTGTGTACCTTTTCCGTTTTGCAATTCGGCGAGAGCTTTCTCATGAGAAAGCGGACTACGGTATAACCGTTTTCCTGTCATGGCTTCCCAAGCATCGACAATTGCCATCATCCGACATAGTAGAGGAGCTTCTGTTCCACACAGCTTATCGGGATAGCCTCCTCCGTCAAAACACTCATGGTGCCAACGTGTCATTTCTACAATCCGCTTATCGATATGATAATGTTTTAAGATATGGTAGCCAAACACAGGATGCTTCTTAATATGCTTTATTTCTTTCTCCGTTAGTTTGCCGCGTTTATGCAAAACTTCGGGCGCAAGCTCTAGCTTTCCGATATCATGAAGAAACCCGCCCAGCTTCGCGATGTAGCATTCCTCGCTTGTTAATCCCATATAGGAGGCAAACCTCTCCATCAATACAGCTACTCTTTTAATATGAAGAAACGTGAGCGAATCATGCCGATAAATAAGCCTCATGACCTGCTGATACGCATTAAGCATACAAGCCCCTCCCCCATTTCTTATCAGTTCAACACGTGAGTATGAGCCGATATCCCGCATCCCTCTTTAAACGGGCATATGACGCACGCGGAGCGTTGCCCTGCTTTTTCATAATTCTTCGGCTGCTCAAGCAAGTCTCTAATTACAGTTATGTATGTGAGTGCTGGTGCCACATCGGAAGAAACCGGATGCCAACTTTTTCTTTTTCCTGACAATAAAGATATAATTTCAATTCTCTCGGGAAGAATGCCGAACGCTTCCTGTGAGAAAAGAACAGCAATATGTTTATAGGACGTGAAAGATTCCTCATCTTCTTCAAGCGTAAACTTCTTTATGACAAATGAAGAACCCGTGCCTTGCACAATTTGAAGCGTGATAGATAAGTCAAGAGCTAACTCTTTACTTGTTACCTTCACTTTTTCAAAAAGCATGAGCGGCGGATCAGCCTGGCAGTCCTCAAGCAAATATTGGACAAGATAATTACTGACATGTGCCAATACGGTGTAATAATGTCCCTTTGATTCAAATAAGCTGGGCTGTTTAATCCAATACATATCGATAAGCTTCAATATACCGGATACAGAACGAGCTTGTGCGGGAAACTGGAAGTAATGCTCGATAATCTGGCGAACGATACGCTGAACGACCTGCTTCCACGTATAAGATTCAAGCTGTCCCTTTTTCGTTTGTCTGAGATAGAATTGATACGGACACCGGATAAATTCTTCCATATGCCGGTCCGTAAGTGTCTTTACGGAAATCAGACGTTCTTTACCGTTCATCAGGCGTGCCTCCTATCTTTGTTTCCTGTCTCTATGGCAAAGGGGAGTAGCTATACTTCACCGAAGAGTAGCCATTCCCCGTCACTGTTTACTTTATCTCTGCTTTATCCCAATAGCCTGGGCAAATTGCTCCCCGAAAGATTTGCACAGATCGATATCCGAGCCTACGGGCGCAAGTTCGATTTTCAATCCCTTGGCGACTAATGTTCCGCCACTTTCTTGAACTCTTTGCTCTAATAAATCTACCGCTCCACAAAACTCAGCATAAGCCGTATCCCCGGACCCAAATACAGCTAGGCTTTTCCCGGTAAAATCTACGTCCTCCATATCATCATAAAAATCCAGGAATTCATCCGGAAGCTCCCCGTCTCCCCACGTGTAGGCGCCAAGTATAATACCGTCATACTCATGCAACTCATCAACCCGTATATCCATCACTTCTTTTTTTACGACTTCCACTCCGGTCGACTGTAACCCCTCTTCAATCAGGTCGGCCATTGCTTCCGTATTCCCTGACATACTTGCATAAATAAGTATTACTTTGGCCATTTGACTTCCTCCTTTTTGTCACTGTGTATGAACGCTTATTATGTATATGGACAAATTCAATAATGATAATCATTATCATATAAAATAATAAGAGATATTGATAATCATTGTCAACTGTATTTTAAATAAAACCAGAAAAACTTTTCTTTCTCCACCAAATATAGTAAGATAACAACGATTCATAGAGATAACTTTTTCAAGAAAAAACCCCTTACCATGGGAATGGAAGGGGCATTTTTCAATGGATAAGAAACGATATGTCGCTGTAAAGTAAGAAAGCGACATATCGTTTCCTCCGATTGTATTACTTGAAAAACTCGCGAGGCGCGTGGCACGGTGGGCGAAAAAGACCGACAACTGTCTCCCGCATAGAGATACCCAGATGTTTTGTCGGTCCGCTCGAAGTGACATAAAGCGGCCGTTTGACTTCTGTGTGGAAAAAGGACGAGCGCAGGCGCCCGCGAGTTTTTCTTAATGAGTACTTTTATAGCTTATGAGGTGAAATCATGCAATTGAAACGAATGATTTTTATTATTATTTATTATTTTGGAGCTGGCTACTTATTTGCCCGTATCTTCAAAGCTTTATTTCCTACCGCCTCCACAACCACATTTAGCCTATCACTCATCGTCTTTATATTATTGGTCGGAGTTATTGAAGTAAAATACATATCCAAGCCGTTTAAATAAACTTCGTTTATTACAAATCATCAAACCCGTTCGCCGTTGTGACTTTCGCGTACGAACGGGACTTGCCCTCGAAAAAGTCAGTTTTTGTCTGATTAAGCGCCTCATCTGAGAACGGACGTATCCATGGCATGCAGTTATCCACACCTGTATACACTTTGGCAAACCCCATCATATGCAAACGCTTGTTAGCAATGAACCTAATATAATCGGCGAACTCTTTTAAATCGATGCCGTCTATTCCCTGCAATACATAATGAGCCCATTCGACCTCTAGCTGTACCGCTTCATCGATCGTATCGTATACATATTGTCTGTTCGCCTCTGTGTTTAACTCTGGAAAATCAGCCAACAGCAGCTTGCACACTTCTCCGAAAAAGTAGGAATGCTGCGCTTCATCCCGCTGAATATAGCTAATCATCTGACTTGTACCAAGCATTTTTTGGTTGCGAGCCAAGTTATAGAAAAATGCAAAACCGCTATAAAAGAAGATTCCTTCAAGAATCATATCGGCTACAATCGCCTCGAAAAATGTTTGTGGACTTTTTTCATCACGGAAGCGTTGATAAACTTTGGCTATAAACAGATTGCGTCGGCGTAATACGTCATCATGCTTCCAGTACTCAAACACTTCCTTCTGGGTCTGGTAGTCCGCAATGCTTGAGAGTACATACGAATATGATTGATTATGAATAACTTCCTGTTGATTAATGATAGCTGCAATAGCAACCAGTGATGAGTCTGTGAAGTATTGCCCTACATCCGTGACAAAATTCGTCTGCATACTGTCCAATACAGCCAACAGGCCAATGATTTTCTTGTACGCCTCCTGCTCGGCTATACTTAATTCTTTAAACTGCTGCTTGTCTTTATTCATTGGAATCTCGGATGGAATCCAATGATTAGCGATTAACACTTTATATAATTTATACATCTCCGGATGCCGGATATCATCCCAATTAAGGATGGAGGAGCACTCCCCACCAATAATCTTCGTCGCCCGGTTAGGCGCTTCCGTATTGAATACTTCCTGAACTTTCAGCATTATTCATTCTCCTTCTCTTGTCACGTTTGTTACATGCACGATTCACATTCGTCCATCTCGACCGCACGACTGCGTACATAATATGTGGTCTTAAGTCCATTCTTCCATGCACTGATATGTAGCTGCAGGAAATCACGCGCATGAATATCTGGCCGTACATAGAAATTAAAGCTTTGACCTTGATCGATGTGACGCTGACGCACAGCCGCCTGCTGAATAGACCAGTGCGGATCGATATGGAAAGCTGTCTTATAATGCCAGATCGTCTGCGGTGATAAATCTGGCGCTGGATTGGCGATTTTGTATGTGGTCTTCTCTTCATATGAAATCAACTCATATACAGGGTCAATCGAAGCAGTCGATCCTGCGATAATAGAAGTCGATCCGGTCGGAGCAATGGCAAATAGGTAGCCGTTGCGCATTCCATTTTCCGCCACGTCCGCAGCAAGCTGCTTCCATTCCTCCGTATCATATTCCCTTTGCGTGAAGAATACGCCGCTCTCCCATTCACTGCCTGCAAACAGAGGGTAGGCTCCCTTTTCTTTCGCTAATTCCATCGAAGCCTGAATCGCAAGATAGTTTATCCGTTCATACAGACTCCCATTGTACGCCACCGCTTCTTCGCTCTCCCACTTAATTCCTTTGCGCGCAAGCAGATGATGTAGCCCGAATGTTCCTAGACCGACAGCACGGTAGCGCTTATTTGTGCGCTGTGCCTGTAGCACTTCAATTTTGTTAATATCGATAACATTATCCAACATGCGAATTTGGATTGGGATTAGCCGCTCAAGCACTCCGTCCGGTACGGCTCGTCCAAGATTAATGCTCGAAAGGTTACAAACGACAAAATCGCCTGGCGTTTTCCGAATTACAATCTCCCCATCCTCCAACATTTCTTCCTTTACTGTCGTAGCAGACATGTTCTGCAGGATTTCGGTACACAGATTGCTGGAATAAATCATGCCTTGATGCTTGTTCGGATTTGCACGGTTAACCGTATCCCGGTAGAACATAAACGGTGTCCCGGTTTCCAACTGCGAAATCATCATCCGCTTCATAATATCAATCGCCGGAACAGTAATCCGGCTTAGGGATGGGTGATTAACACATTCTCCGTATTTTGTGCGGAAACTGCCCTGCCCCGGTTCCTCATCGTAAAAGTCTTCTAACGAATAACCCATTACCTGTCGTACTTCATGCGGGTCAAACAAATGAAACTCTTCCCTGTTCTCTACCGCTTCCATAAAAATATCTGGAATGCAGACGCCTGGAAAAACATCGTGCGCCCGTAACCGCTCATCCCCGTTATTTAGCTTCAAATCCAAAAAGGCAAGGATGTCTTTATGCCACACGTCCAGATAGACAGCTACACTTCCTTTTCGTGTACCGAGCTGGTCTACGCTTACCGCTGTATTATTTAACTGCCGAATCCAAGGGATAACGCCACTCGATTTATTTTCATAGCCGCGAATGGACGAGCCACGAGCCCGTATTTTTCCCAGATAGGTCCCGATTCCTCCGCCCATTTTGGATAGGCGGGCGATATCTGTATTGGAATCATATATACCTTGAAGCGAATCATCTACCGTATCGATGAAGCAGCTCGATAATTGGCCGCCACGCGCTTTTCCCGCATTGGACAACGTCGGTGTTGCTACGGTCATGTACTGATTGCTAAGCGCCCAGTACGCTTCTTTTACTAAAGCCAGCCGCTTCTCCTCCGGCTCGTTTATCATAAGCTGCATCGCAATAATCATGAACCGTTCTTGTGGAAGCTCGAACATTCGTCCCGAAAAATCGGTCGTTAAGTACCGTTCCGTTAGCGTTAACAGTCCGATATATGTAAATTTCTTATCCAGCTCAAAATCAATGACATCGCCTAATTCTTCAAGATTTTCCTTGCTGTATGTATCAAGAAGCTCACGCTTATAAATATCCTGATCCGTCAACTGCTTAACCAGACGGTAGAAAGAACCATATGGCTGCTCCACATATGATTTATAGCCACGATTACGTGCCGCTTCCTTATATAATTTAGTCAAATAAGCACGGGCGGCCACATATGTCCAGTCTGGCTCTTCTTTTGAAATCAGCTCAACAGCTGATGTATACAACGCCCGTGTGATATCTTCCGCTTGTATCTCTTCTTTGCTTACTTTCGCTTGTACGCCAGCCATCCATTGCTCCTGACGTAGGTGCGGAAAATCATCTAGCAGCCGGGCCATATAACGTCCAAGGCGCTCTTCGTCTAAGCGCATCCTGCGATTCTCTGATTTTATTACAATACTCATATATTTGCCTCCTTTAGAATTGCTTATGGAAATAAAAAAGCACCTTTTCCCATGAGAAAAAATGCTCCATCTTCATTCGTATTCAGCCGAAATCGCTGGACAGACGTGCTGCGCTTCCCTATCCAGTTCTTAGCTTGCCGTCTACACTTCCCCATTCCTCGTGGTTCTATCAGTGCTTTTTATGGCAGGTCTCCTGGCTTCGGATCATTGCGCGCATTCCGGCCTTCCCATATCGCTTTTGCAACACAGTGGCATAATTGAAGCATGCTCCCCTTTACAGTGGCGGGACCGCGTCGGAATTACACCGACTTCCCTTTTAAGCAATTGACAGTACATTTGTCAATCGCACCATAAAAACTCAATATTTAGTTGTTGATTTAAAAGATAACACAATATCTTGATTATAACAAGAGAGAAAAAACTTGGTTCCTTTGAAAATATTATAAAATTCTCTTGGAGTAAAGCTGTAAGACCGTTTTCTACTTTACCACGAAGAAACTAAGTATAAAAGACTTGCGAAATCTATAAAATGATGCTCTAACCTAATAAATTTCGATTAAAAAATCCTATATACCTATTGATTTTTGTCAAAAAAATCAAAATTAAATATTACATTAAATGGAAAAATGATGAGAAGTCGCAGGAATATGGAGTGATACAGAGTATATGCCATAATTTCTACCTATTTACCAGCTAAGGCTGGCCTAGCCTATATTTAATCGAATGCTAGGGAGATATATCAGATTTAGGAGCTTTGATGAGCAGGGAATTTACATTTACAATGGTAAAGTCGGTCAAATTACATGTGAGGTGAATCTGTGGACATAAAAAAAGAACTAAAAATCAAAGTAGAGAATGTAACCAAAATCTTTGGCAAGCACCCAAAGAGAGCACTTCGCCTTCTTGAAAGTGGCAGCAGTAAGCAGGAAATTCTGCAACAGACAGGGTGTACGGTCGGAGTGAGCCGAGCTAATTTTGAAGTGTATCAGGGTGAAATCTTCGTAATCATGGGCCTTTCCGGTAGCGGCAAGTCGACATTAGTCCGAATGCTAAACCGGTTGATTGAACCGACAATAGGCCATGTACTTGTTGATGGAAAAGATATCGTCAACATGACAAAAGATGAATTACGAAACGTTAGACGTAAAAAAATGAGCATGGTCTTTCAAAAGTTCGCTCTCTTTCCCCATCGAACCATCCTGGAAAATACGGAATACGGACTGGAGATTCAGGGAATCGAAAAAACTGCAAGGCGGCAAAAAGCGATCGAAGCTTTAAAGTTGGTCGGTCTAGAAGGATATGAACATCAATACCCTAGTCAGTTAAGCGGGGGCATGCAGCAGCGTGTCGGCTTGGCCAGGGCGTTGGCGAACAACCCGGATGTTCTATTAATGGACGAAGCGTTTAGCGCCTTGGACCCTTTAATTAGGAAAGACATGCAGGATGAATTGCTTGAGCTTCAATCCTCCATGGAAAAAACGATTATTTTTATTACCCACGATTTAGATGAGGCGCTACGCATCGGGGATCGAATCGCCTTGATGAAAGATGGAAAAGTCGTGCAAATCGGTACACCTGAGGAAATTCTGCTGAATCCTTCTAATGAGTATGTTGAACGATTTGTAGAGGATGTAGACTTATCAAAAGTCTTGACCGCAGGACATATCATGAAACGAGCTGAAACGGTGCAAGTTGAACGAGGACCAACAGTGGCGTTAAATCTCATGAGGAGTCTAAAAATTTCGTCTATTTATGTAGTAGATAAGAAACAAAAACTGCTAGGAGCGGTTACTGCAGACGGTGCGAAAGAGGCGATCGAAAAAAACCTTCCACTGGAAAGCATACTATTTAAAGACATTCCTACGGTTAAAGTGGATGATCTGTTAACGGATTTATTCGAAAAAGTGTCTATCGCTAAAATCCCGGTTGCAGTCGTGGATGAAACGAATAGATTAAAAGGCATTGTGATTCGCGGAGCATTGATTGGCGCACTGGCAGGAAACGCGGCGTTCATCAATCAAATGGATCTGCCGGATAAACAAGCTGCAGTTTCTGCCCCTCTAAGGGAGGTGAAGTAAATGAACGATTTTTTACCGAAACTTCCTCTAGCAGATTGGGTGGATGGAATAGTAAATTGGTTAACAGACCATTTTGGTGAAGTATTTGACGGGATTTCTAATGGCGTTGCAGCATTTGTGCAAGGAATTGGAAATTCGCTTGGTTTTATTCCGGTTATTTTGCTTAGCCTAATCATTGGCTTGCTCGCCTGGAAGCTTTGTAACTGGAGAATCGCGCTGTTTACTTTTGTCGGGTTGATTCTCATTGATAACCTGGGCTATTGGCAACAAATGCTTGAAACGATTTCCCTTGTCCTTACGTCCGTTCTGCTATCGGTTTTGATAGGTATCCCTGTCGGAATTTGGGCTTCACAAAGTGGGTCCGTCAAGAAAATCGTAACTCCGATTCTTGACTTTATGCAGACGATGCCTGCCTTTGTCTATTTATTGCCCGCTATCTTCTTTTTCAGTATCGGCGTTGTACCAGGGGTTGTAGCATCTGTAATTTTTGCAATGCCGCCAACGATTCGTCTAACGATCCTCGGCATTCAGCAAGTACCCGCGGATTTAATTGAAGCAACAGAAGCATTTGGTTCAACTACAAAGCAACGCTTGCTAAAGGTACAGCTCCCGCTTGCTATGCCGACCATTATGGCCGGTATCAATCAAAGCATTATGCTGGCATTATCCATGGTCGTTATCGCTTCTATGGTAGGCGCTCCCGGGTTAGGTGCAGAAGTATACAGAGCAGTTACCCAAATTCAAACCGGTGTTGGGTTTGAGGCTGGTCTTGCTATCGTTATTATCGCAATCATACTTGATCGCATCACACAAAACATGGGGAAAAAGAAAAAGGGGGACATTCAAAATGTTTAAAAAATTAATCTGTATGATAACGCCAGCCTTGCTGGCTCTCAGTCTAACTGCATGTGGTGGCTCAGGGCAAACAAATGCGACAAACGGCGCTCCGGCATCCGTCGGAGAAAGCGTAAATTATAAAATCGTCGGAATCGATCCAGGTGCCGGCCTTATGAAAGCGACAACCAAGGCAATCGATACGTACGGCCTCGAGAAATGGAACCTTGTTGAAGGCTCCGGTGCAGCCATGACGGCCGCATTAAAAAAAGCGTATGATAAAAAAGAACCGATTATCGTTACAGGCTGGACACCGCATTGGATGTTCTCGAAATTCGATTTGAAATACTTGGAAGATCCAAAAGGCGTTTATGGAGAGGCAGAAAATATTCATACGATTGCCCGTAACGGATTAAAAGAAGAGCATCCAAACGCATATAAAATTTTAGACCAATTCCATTGGACCTCGGAAGATATGGGAACAGTCATGAGTATGATTGAAGATGGAGCAGCACCAGACAAAGCGGCTGCCAAATGGGTCGAAGAACATGATGACCTCGTAAAAAAATGGACCAACGGAGCCGGTAAAGGTAATGGCGAAAAATTAACCATTGCCTATGTAGCCTGGGCCAGCGAGATTGCTAGCACAAACGTAATTGCGAAGGTGCTTAAGGATATGGGCTTTGACGTAACACTGCGTCAGGTCGAGGCAGGTCCGATGTGGGCCGGAGTGGCTGATGGAAGTGTAGACGCACATGTAGCGGGATGGCTACCGATTACCCATGCCGACTACGTTTCTAAATTTAAAGGGAAATTCGAAGACCTTGGGACCAATTTAGAAGGAACCAAACTCGGTCTTGTTGTACCAAAATACATGGATATTACTTCAATAGAAGATTTGAAAGAGAAATAAAAGCAGCATAGCAAATATTTTTACTTATATCAAAACAGGCTTAAAAACTGAATGTTTTAAGCCTGTTTTTTTCTATACGTATACAAAAATTATATGGCGGCTGTCGAAGGCTGCTTTCTCGCTCTTCTTTTACTCCACCCTACTGAGAGGATTACACTACCAAATAAAATTACCGCCCCAAACATGTAAGGCAAATGAATATTAACATCGTACAATATTCCCGCAATCGAAGGGCCGATGATGTTTCCAAGGCTCATATACGCATTATTCATTCCTGCAACAAATCCTTGTTCATCCCCTGCCATCTTCGACAATAGCGTGTTAATCGCCGGACGCAAAAGGGACGTCGCGGCAAAGAAGAGCAGTGTAATTGCAAGAATGGACCAGAAGTTGCCGGGTAATACCATAAGCAAAAGCGAGACTGCTGATAAAACAAAAGAGATGTTCACAATTTTTTCTTCGCCGAAACGCTGGACAAGCCGGTCAATGACTACGGCTTGGATGAGCGTGCCAAGCAAAGCACCAACGGTAATAATAATGGAGATATCCTTTGGCGTAAATCCATATTTTTGATCAACAAACAAGCCAAAAATCGCCTCAAAGTTTGCCAATCCGAAAGTAAGTGTAAAAATGAGAATTAACAGCATGAGATAAGGGGCTTTAAATGACAGTATGAATTGTGTAATCATACTTTCGCGCTTTTTTTCTGAAGCTCTTGCTTTCATCTGCAATTCCTTTGTTAATGTTTCCGGCAAGAACAAAAGAGAAATGACGGTTGATATTCCAGCTACAGCTGCCGCTATATAAAAAGGAAACCGAACTCCATATTCAGCAAGGAAACCGCCAATGCCGGGACCGATAACGAATCCGAGCGACATCGCTGCTCCAAGCAAGCCAAGTCCTTTGGCTCGTTTCTCTTCCGTCGTAATATCCGCAACATAGGCCAACATGGGCGGAATCATACAAGCAGCACCAGCTCCGCCTAGAAGTCTCGAAGCATACAGCATCCACATTTCGGTTGCAACCCCGAATATCCATTGTGAAACACCAAACGTGAAAAGCCCCAATACGATCATCATCTTCCGGCCGTATTTATCTGATAGCTCCCCTACAATAGGAGAAAAAGCAAACTGAGTCAATCCAAAAGCCGCCACCAGATACCCCATTGCTTGACCGCTTGCCCCAAACTCGGTCAAAAACGCGGGCAAAACAGGAATGATTAACCCGATACCAACCATGCCGATGAACATATTGAGCATCAGAATAAATAACGGCTTATTTTTTTGTTTCGTTGTAGACATTACGTTTTTTCCCCATCCAATCGTTTAATGTGCAAAACCTCCGTTCAATCCAACCGGCTCAATAATCAGCTTTTTCATTCTATTATATTGTTTTGCATTGTTCAATCATTAGTTTCATCCAGGCCCAAATGAAGAAATCTTACATGTCTGATAACATACATGGCAGGCAAAAGCAGCTATCCCGTTTGCATCAAGATAGCTGCTTTGAATTATTCTTTATTACTTTTTAGCTTTTGAAAACAGAATAATCCCTCTCCTTTCCTTATTTTAGCTTCTCCAAATTGTTAATCATGAAGGCTACGATATCCGTCATTAATTGATATGTTTTTTATCAATCAGAATAAAGGTATTACTTTTGCAACCAGGGCATCCTTGATTTTTTAACTCTTCGATTGTGAAGAAGTCTCCCTGAATGCCGACGCGAATGGATTCTCTGCACTGTTTACACTGGTAGGTACGTAACGTTCGTTTAACCTCACCTGTATACAGCGCATCTTCGAAAGTGGTGGTAACATTAGGCGATGTTAAATCTGTCGTCTTAAGAACGATCATCTGCCCCCTATTTCCAATCATCTGTGCTCCTTCATATTCATTAAAGTGCAAAATAATTTCTCTAACGGATAGGCCCATACCCACAAACTCACGCTGTAATGCCAATGTAAAATCAGGCGATTTATGTGCGAATGACAAGAAAATTGGCAATCCCTTTTCTCTTTTTAAGGCACTTATTCCACGAGAAATGAACAGCGCCATCCCTTGTAATGTATAAGGCGGGTCCGTGAAAAAGCAATCGTATTGTCCATGCAATTCCTCTGGAAGTGGTTGTCGCAAATCTATGTTGTGACACATAACCGCTAATCCCTCTCGCTCTGCTATGTCACGAATGTATTGCAGGAATCGATCATCAATATCTACAACGCTAATCGACGCCCTTTGATTCCTTGTATTGGGAAACAAGCGTTTCAGTAGAAAACCAAGCGACACACTAACCAAGTCGTCATCGCCAACACACAAGACTTGTTTTCCGATTAGCGAATGCTCCCTTAAGCAAAGGATCGCCCGACGCAAGCTAGTCTCGGGTGTGCACTTCGACTGATCGATTTGCACATTAACTTGTGGACGCATGTGGAATAGTTCGGTGAGTATGGATAAAATATCCGCTAATTCTGTTTTCCAATCCGTCCCATTCGCCATGAGTTTCTTATATAAAGCTTTATTTAATCCGCCATATCCTAACTTATTTTCGATATAGGCAATTCCTTCACGAGTACAATGCACACCCCGATCCTGCATTAACACTCCTGTCTTAATTAGTTCCTTCTTAATCGCGGTAGCAACCGGAACAGGCAGAAACGTCTTTCGCGCCAACTCTTTTGTGGAAATTCCAGGTTTTATATAACATTCCACTAAAAGCTGCTCAATTACCCAAGAACCTTCCTGAAGGCGTACGTTTGCATTTGTTTCTTCTATATAATTTTTCATGGAATCACTCTCTTATCATCGATATTTTTAACGCGCTATTCCCATTATGAAAAATATGTGCCAAATACAAATATTTTCCTAAAAACCTCAACAAAAAGGCAGAAAATGAACAATTAGTCCATCTTCTGCCCTTTTAAGGGAATTGGCTGCAAAGCAAGTTCTTGCCAGGATACAACAGGTAATAAAAGAAACCTTCTCCCGACATACGTATAAAAAACAAAGCCGTGCATAAGAGCACGACTGTCCGCAGTCAATTACATATAATGGATGGCCGTTGTGTTCTTAACTAGTATCAGTTCACCTGTTTTTATCCACAGCAAATAAACCACTGGAAAAGTGGATTTTTGCTAAAGGAACAGAATGAACCATATGAAATTGATTAATTAGTTAAGAACCAATACCGACATCAAGACAACCCCTATTTTTAAAGTTAATCTCATTATAATTTGAAAATATTAGAAAATCAAGGGTAATTCACTGTAGAAGGGTTCACGAAAACTGGCTCCCCGGAAATCCATGTTTCACACACTTCAATCGGACTGTTGGACAATACAACAAAGTCGGCTAGCTTTCCCCCCACACAATGAATCTAACTTTAAATTTTCCTGTCTAAAACCTTCACTAAAGAGATATCCTTCCTTTTCAATTTAAAATGTTGGCTTATTTTATTAAATGTAGAAAATAACTAAGAAGCAAACTCGACATATAAAAAACACTGATGATCGATACTCAAGATCATCAGTGCTTCTGTCTATTTATTCAGAGTAAACAATTTTCTTTATCGTTTCTATTGAGAGAAAATATTCCTCAGCTAGTTGATTAAAAGTCCTGCCATTTTTAAAAGCATTTTTAATGGAGACATTTCTGTCATCAATCAATTTTCTTCCTCCAGAAAGTGTACCCCATTTTTGATATGTCGTTTTTTGTTTAGGAATATAAATGGTTTTTCCTTGAACATACTTTTGGATTTCTAATACTAGCTCTTCAGGTAAAATAGTGGTTGCTTTTACATATTTCATTTCTGCCAGCCCCTTATTCTTTTTTCAAAAATAAAAATAAGGTGCAAAGCCAACCGTATTAGAAATGATATATGCTTACTTGGGCGATTTTATTTTAGATTAAAGTCCACCCCATGCAAAGTATCGCCTCCAATACCAGGCTTTGCATGAGACGTTGCAGAATCTGGCAATCTAATCTCAGCTACCATTCTTAACCACCTCCCCGACATCCAAATTAATCATGCTTTTAATCTCATTATTATAGAATAAATTGAACCTTATTGCATTCTGTTGCTTGCAAATCCGTTTGGATTCGGCTGTTTTATGTTCAAGCTTATTTTTTAACACGTTTTAATATAAAGGCAAAAATAAATACAACAAGAGTACAGACAAATAGATTTGCTGCTAACATTCCTATTCCTATGCCATACCACGGACTGAATACACCTACTGTTACGATAAACCAGCAATACCAAGGCTGATTTTTGTAGGCAAATAGATTTTTCCTGAATGAAAATACATAGTCAACAATCCAAGCAGGAGCATGTATAGCACCCCGAGCGTAGGGCCGCTTCCATGCGGGAGACAAACCGACGCCCGTTTGGGGCACGGTGTGGTGACGATTCACTCTGGATCGTACTGGATAATCAACACCCTTGTATTTTTATGTTACCTCATCTCCCAGATACGTATTTTTCTCCTTGCACTTCATGCTAAAATAAGGAAAAAAAAGAGAGGGATGGTCTTGAAAAATCATATTAGTTCCGTAATTGATTGGATATTTCTCATATTTTTACTCTGTACTTTGCTTATACAAATTTCCTTTAAAATGATGCTAGGTGCCGATATCCCTATTGTCATAAGCAAAGAAGAATTTGATGATTTTCTTTATTTTTCGGTATGGATATTTATTTTATCAGCAGCCTATATCATTTTAAAATTCAAAACAAATAACGGACATAAAATGGCGATTACTACTTCTGCTCTTGCCTTTTACCTATTTATTTGGATTCTTATTTTAAAAAATACAATCAGCAATCCACACCCTCAGCTATTGCTATATAGTGCCTATATAGGTATTGCTACAAATGTGCTTCTTATGTTGACCTTATTGGCTACATTCTTTTATAAAAGAAACTGGATCCATGCTTAATCTTAAAACTTGGCTATTATCAAGCAGTCAAGTATTAGTTGTCCTGACGGAAAATCTCCGCAAGATGGAAAGCACACAGAATGGTAAATCAATCACTCTTCTCCTTTGTCCTTATCCTATATCAACTATACCCCTCGGAAAAATTATCCAAAACTTATTTTGCCGTTACAGATAAAAACCAGCAGGGCTTACCTTGCTGGTTTTTTATATGTAGACAGAACTTCCACCGACTCACCATTACATCCATCTAGAAAATAACGTGTTTCCGCTTTTTCTCTGCTAGTTTCTTTCTTGATTTGTGAACAGGTAACCTTACTTTTCCCTTTTCCTGTACCAGTAAATTTGTCAGCAGCATTATCGATAACAATATGAATCCTGCCCCCCTCGTAATCAAGCTCGCGGAAAATTGGATCTCCTTCTATCGTATATTGTACTATCTTCACATTTGAATCTTTCTTTTTTTGTACGTTTAACATAAAAACTTCCAGCTTTTCTAAGTTAAACACTTGTCCATGAACCCCAACTACATCCCCACTCCTCATTGCCATTTCAAGAGGATAACCTGTTTCGTCCTGCTGTTTTGTTGAACTCCAGTTGTTAGTAGGACTCTGCTCATGTTTACATGAAATCAACACAATTGCGATTAAAAAAACAACTATTTTTCGCATAAGCTTTCCACCTTAATCGCACTTTATTTTTCGAAAGAGACATAATTAATAACTGTCTCAAGTAGATAGCTTGGACCCTTTATCTCTACCCTTGAGCCAATAAGCAAAGGAACAGTTCCTTTTTCCAACTCTGCGCCCTTTACATTTGCTTTCGTTTTCAAGGTAATAACGGCAGATGATTTATTCGGGACTGTGCTTATTCTCATCGTTCCATCCTCTTTTATTGTTATGCTTTTACCAGGCTTTAACTCTACGGACATGACTTCCCCCATTATTTCTCCGTTCTCTTTGTTTTTTACAATATCCCCTTGCTTAATCCGTTTAACAATAAACGTGTATTCAGCGCTATTATACAAACTGTACACAACCTCTTTCTTTGCTGACTGTATTGCTTCAGGTTGCATCACTTTCGCACCAACAGCTACGATACCAGAAAGGATAAAAATGAAGAATAATACATCAATTGGATTTATCTTTCCCCACATTTTTCCCTTATCATCAATCACTATTATTCTCTGCCCCCATCCTATATCCATTATTGTAATTTAGATAGATTATCGAAATTCAGTTTTCATTTATATACATCTCACTTTATAAATTTACATATTCTTGTGGTGAGAGACCTCTTCTTTTTCTGAATCGCCTCCTTCCAACCACGCTACCCTGTCAAACTATCAAGTGTAATTTATATAAATACGGATTTACCACGTTAAGCTATACAATACAACATGGGTTATGTAACACAATTCTTAGCTTAGTTAATCCTCAAAAATTAGGTACTATCTTTATTAAGGCACTCTTACATTCGATGATATAATAGAAAACTTTTCAAATTCCAAGCCCTCCTCCTCCATAACAAATCGGGCTAGTAACTTTTTGTCTTGGTAGTAATAATAAAGTAAGATCACAGTTTTCTGCTTATTTTTTATCGAAGCGGTATCCAAATCATATTTTACCTTTTTTTCAAAATAATTCAATTAATAGTAGCAACACTATATGCTCATTCAGTTAAAACTTTTCGATACCAGCAAAGCAAAAAATACTATCCTTTCTCTAAAATAACGCAAAGGATAGTGTTTTTCTTTCGCTGCTTCTGGGTAAATCCTAAAATCGTACAGTTGCCGGTCGATGCCGAACGCACCATTCTTTTCTATCCATCTATGGATACCAAGGGTGTTGATTGTTCCAAGAGGAAAAAACCACCACAACGGGAGACAAACCGACGCCGTTTGGGGCACGGTGTGGTGACAATTCACTCTGGATCGTACTGGATAATCAACACTCTTGACATATTCCTTTTTGCTTGTACATAGTTTGATAAGAGGATATTCTCAGAAGGGAAGTCATCTTATTGAAAAATAAAACTTTCCTCTTTAATCTAGACGGTTATATACGAAGCTTTCTATTTCTTTCTTTGTGTACAAGTCTCCTATTTATTTTAATCGGGTTTATCTGCACATTAAAAACCGACATTTCTTACGTAGAGGAATTTACAGCAGATATGTCTGTAGATGTTCTGAAACAAGCAATAAGTTTTGAAATACCCTATTCCACAATAAGAGAAGAAGAACCTGTATCTTTAGAAAAAGTATTTTCCTTTTCTTTAAAAACAATGACAGATATTCATGTAGATGATCAACTAAGCCTTGTAGAACATGAATTACCAGGACTAAGCCTTTTTGAAGGTGTAGATTTAACAGCAAACATGGATGCTAATAAATTTAGGGCAGAATCACCCATTTCTTTAGAAACTCCTCCTTTACCTACGGAAAAAGAAATCGTAAAAAATCCACAGGAAGAAAGTACAAAAAATGCTGATGAACCCGTAGAGAAAGGAAAAGTATTTATCTACACTACACATAACACAGAATCCTGGACATACCTAGCAAAAGAACCAAATGTGAAAGATTCTAAAAGTAATATAACACTGGTAAGCAAAAGGCTTGGAAAAGAGCTGGAAAGAAGGGGAGTCAAGACTATTGTTGATGGTACAGATCACCAAGAAATGCTTAAAAAAAGAGAGAAGCCGTATGCCTTTTCCTATGCTATGTCTAATAAAACAGTAAAAGCAGCATTGAAACAGCACAAAGATATTGAATATATTTTTGATCTTCATATAGATGCTGCTAAAAAAAGCTTAACAACCGCCACGATTAATGGAAAATCTTATGCAAGAATGTCCTTTATTATTGGGCTAAAAAATCAGGACTGGAAAAATAATTCTGCCCTTGCAAAAGACCTTCACTATAGACTTAATAAAGGATATCCAAAAATATCCAAGGGTGTATTAGGAAAAGGAAGTCGTGGAGACAATGGTGAATATAATCAATCTCTTTCACCAAATAGCGTACTCATTGAAGTAGGTGGAATTGACAATACACAAGAAGAAGTAAATAATACAATATCAGCCTTAGCAGATGTGATTACAGACATATATTTTGAGAAGGATAAAAAAGTAAATGCTCCAGCTTCTCCAGCACAGAAAAGGTGAGATGCCTTCCAAGTACAAAGTAAAAATAACCGGCCTGGATAGAATCAGGTCGGCTGTAAAAACAACGGTTATATTCTACCTTGTTGTTTCTTTTAATTTCTCAAGTTCTCTTTGTACTTCTTCTTCCATCGTAGCGTGAATTGAATGAGCAGGAAGGGCTTGTGATGGCCGAGATAAATAACTGCTTGCTTCTGCCTCTGCTTCCATAAGTAAAATTCGCTCTTCCGCACGAGCAAAGCCATTTGCCGTTTTATCTGTATCGAATGAAAGCATTGTATTGTTCATCTGTTTATATGAGTAAGCTACATTCGCCCTTGAAAGCAAGAGAATTCTTCTGTGTTTTAATTCATTAACCTTGTCTTTAAGCTCATTTACCTTTTGGTGCAGCATGATTGTCTGATTTGTAATTGTTTCATATTGCTCTCGATAAAGGCTCAGCTTTTTTTCATGAATGAGTTTTTCTTGCAGAGCTACTTTTGCGATTTGTTCCTCGCCTCGCTCTACAGCGAGTTTTGCCTGGCGGTCCCTTTTGGCGATCAGTTCTTCCATTTCACGTAGTAGCAATTTTTGTTTTTTCTCAACAAATATTTGATTTGCAAGCGCCTGTTGTCCTTTGAGAATCTCCTCGTCTAGTTCTTGTACATAGTAGTTCAACATGTTGATGGGATCTTCCGTCTTATCAAGTACCCCATTAATTTCAGCAATAGCTATATCCTTCATTCTTTTAAAAATTCTCATATTACTGCTCCTCCTTATGTTTTTGTTGATTTTTTTCCCACTCATCTAAGAAATCGACATGATGCGGACTTTGTCTATGCGCATGATAGGAACGAGATGCTTCCATTATCGAATGACTCGAAGGGCGATACGAGTTTGCTCTCTTGTGAAGCCATCCGATAAAGAGAATAATAGCAGCCATCCAGAAGGCAATAGATAGAAGATTACCTATAAGATGGAGAAGCTCTAACCCTATCGGCCTGTATCCAACTATAAAATAGGATTGGCCATAATATCCTCCCGGCCCCATGTAATGTCCATGATAAGGTCTCATATACATACCTTGTCCTTCTACTAAGGACAAAACAGCAGCTACTATAAAGATAACCGCTACAGACCACATCAGACCTTTCAGCAATTTCTTCTTCATAATTGTCCATCTCCTTCAAAAAAGTAGACTTATGTTGATGTCTTAATAATGAATGTAAAATACGGAATGAATATCAAAAAATTGTGGTGAATTATCAAAAACAAGCACTTTTGCGAACAAGTTTGTGCTTTTTTAATCGTTATGACGCTACAATATGGCGAAAAAGTGACTATTTACAATAAAAAACAACATTCACACAATGGCAACATAACCTTCGAAAAGTCGCCACCCTTTCCACACAATTCTCCCTTACTTGTTTTGTACAATATAGTTGTAACCCCAGGGGGTAAAGGAGGAGTCCTCATGATTCAAAAGCAAGAAAAATATTTACTCATCGCTTCCGTAACGGTGGCTGTCGTGATGTTTCTTTCTCTTATAAGCCGACTGTTCCGGTAGGAAGGAGGGAAGAATACGTTGTTTACTTATGATGCTGTGCTATACAGCCGAATACTGACAGAAGTAACACTCGCTTTTCATATCCTGTTTGCAACAATCGGGGTCGGCGTTCCACTGCTGATCGCTCTCGCTCAATGGATCGGTATTAAGAAAAATGATCCACACTATATTTTATTGGCGCGCCGCTGGACCAGAGGATTCGTTATTACGGTTGCGGTTGGAGTCGTAACAGGAACGGCCATTGGTCTGCAACTCAGCTTGCTGTGGCCGAACTTCATGGAGCTGGCTGGTCAGGTTATCAGTTTGCCGCTGTTTCTTGAAACGTTTGCTTTCTTTTTTGAAGCGATTTTCCTCGGAATTTACCTGTATACATGGGATCGCTTCAAAAATCAAATGAAGCATTTTCTTCTATTAATTCCGGTGGTTATTGGTTCTTCCATGTCTGCGCTTTTCATTACGATCGTCAATGCGTTTATGAATACGCCGCAAGGCTTTGAACTAAAAGACGGAGTCATCGTTAGCATTCAGCCGCTAGTTGCTATGTTTAATCCAGCTATGCCGACCAAGGTCGGGCACGTACTGGCTTCCGCTTACATGACATCGGCGTTCGTGCTAGCATCTATTGCCGCTTATCGCATTCTTCGCGGTAGTACACATGTCTACCATAAGAAAGCGTTGCATATCACGCTCGTCTCGGCCCTAGTCTTCTCATTGGCGACAGCAATTATCGGCGACTTCTCTGGGAAGTTCCTTGCCGAATATCAACCTGAGAAGCTCGCTGCCGCCGAATGGCATTTTGAAACATCGGAAAAAGTTCCTCTTGTTCTGTTCGGCACACTGGATGAAAATAATGAAGTTAAAAACGGTATCACCATACCGTATGGTTTAAGCATTCTCGCTCATAATAATCCGAACGCGGAAGTCATTGGATTGAATGAATTTCCAGCGGACGAGCTGCCGCCGTTGTATATTCACTACTTGTTTGACTTAATGGTCAGCATCGGTGTTCTGTTAACCGTTGTTGCGTTCATCTATGTCATACTGCATAAACGCAAGAAATCAACTCCGTACCGTAAACCTTTGCTCGTAACTGTTGCGCTCTCCGGTCCTCTCGCACTGCTGGCGATTGAGTTCGGATGGATTTTCGCAGAAGTGGGGCGGCAACCGTGGATACTACGGGGATATATGAAAACATCGGCAGGGGCGACAACAGCCGACTATGTAGATATTTTGCTCATTTGTTTTATCATTCTCTATGCTTTGCTTGCCATCGTAAGTACGATAGTGCTGCGCAAAATGTTTAAAAATAATCCTGTAGAGCAGGAAGTTGAACGAATGAACAGCACGCGGGAGGTAGACCTATGACACTTGAACTTGTAGGCATTTCCGTACTATGGCTCTTTTTATTCGGCTATGTCATCATTGGCTCAATTGACTTTGGTGCAGGATTTTTTAGCACATACAGTGATTGGGCCGGCAAGAAACATGTAATTCACAAAATCATTCAGCGATACTTATCGCCCGTATGGGAAGTAACGAATGTATTCCTTGTCTTTTTCTTCGTAGGAATTGTTGGCTTCTTCCCGAAAACCGCCTACTACTACGGAACAGCTCTACTCGTTCCGGCCAGCATCTCCATTATTCTGCTGGCCATCCGGGGCTCATATTACGCCTTTGGTACGTATGGGGTCAAAGATAATAAGTGGTATGCATTTCTTTACGGAATGACTGGTATATTCATTCCCGCTTCATTCACGACCGTACTGACGATATCTGAAGGCGGATTCATCGATATGCAGGACAACCGTATTATCTTATTATACGGGGAGCTGCTGCGCAGCCCGTATTCATGGGGTGTCGTACTGCTTGCCATTGTGAGTGTATTATTCATCTCAGCAAGCTTCCTGACATATTATGCACATGCGGCTGGAGACGGGAAAGCTACCCGCCTGCTCAGGGTGTATTCACTCTTATGGAGCTTTCCTTCCATCCTGGCAGCATTTGCTGTGGTGTTTACACTCAGAGAACACAATCCGGTTCACTTCGACAGGATGCTCGATATCGGATGGGTATTCGCGCTATCCACTTTGTTTTTTGCAGGGGCCGTCTATCTGATTTATAAGAAAAAGCGGTACGGGACAGCCTTTGTACTGGTGACACTACAGTATGGGTTCGCCTTTTTCGGGTATGGATTCTCTCACTATCCATATCTGCTGTATCCGCATCTGACCATTTATGACGGATTTACGAATCCAACAATGGCCATTGCGCTTATCATCGCTTTTATTGCCGGTTTATTGCTGTTGCTGCCTTCTCTGTATCTACTTATGCGGCTGTTTTTATTCAACAAAAAATATGTAAAGGGCGAAATATAAGGAGGAATATATTATGGAACAATTCTTAATTACGTATGCCCCCATTCTTGTCGTAGCGGCCTCAATAATCGGTGTATTCATCTGGGGAGCCAAAGGCAAATTTCTGGAGAATATAGAGTAGTTTTCTTTATTACAGAAAACATAAACAGGATGCCTTCTTCAAAGAGGGCATCCTGCTATTATTATTCAGATCGTTTTGCATAAAGTGTATACGATTCGCTACTTCAGGGGCAGTGTAATGCAAAATTCCGTCCCTTCCCCCTGTTTGCTCTGTATTATCAACCTTCCGTTATGCTTTTCAATGATTTCTTTACTAATCGCAAGTCCCAATCCGGAACCTCCAGTAGACTGGGAACGCGACTTCTCTACCCTATAAAGCCTTTCTGTAATGTAAGGAATATCCTCTTCTGGAATGCCCGGACCTGTATCCCTGATCTTAATGCTTGCGTATTCTTCTTCTCGCTCTATCGTTACAAATACTGTGCTTCCAGCCGAAATATATCTTCTGGCATTCTCCAAAATATTAAGCAGAACCTGTCCGATACGCTGCCGATCTCCCATAATGCATAAGGAAGAAGGAGGAGGAGTGTACTCTAAATAAATCCCCTTTTCATCCATTGAAATTTCCGCCAGGGAAAGTGCCTCGATTACGCTTTCTTCCAATGAAAGACACTCCATTTGAAATGAAAATGTGCCTTGTTCCATTCGTGCGAGATCGAAGAGATCTTGCACTAAGCGCTGCAGACGACTGCTCTGCTCATAGATGGTTTTTGCATATTCCACGTGTTCGCTGCTACCATGCGACTGCATTAAAATCTCTGAATAGCCTTTTAGATAGGTTAGCGGTGTGCGTAGCTCATGGCCGATATCAGCTAAGAATTCATTGCGTTGCTTCTGGTAAAATCGTATCTGCTCTGACATATGGTTGATGGACGCAGCCAACTGGGCTATCTCGTCTCCCCCCTGTACATCCACTTTAGTTACGTAATTACCAAGCGCAATATTACCTGTAGCTTTTTTCATCGTAAGCAGGGGACGAACGATCATTCGTGAGATGATAAACGAAACGCCCGCGACGATGACAACAGCAACAATCCCTGCAATAACAAGCATTCCTCGCAATATATCAACAGCTTGTCGAATTGGAGTCGTCGAATTGAACATCATAACCGTTCCCACAATCCTGCCGTCCTGATGGATCGGCGATTCAAAGACAAGGAACGGTTTTGTGTCCCAATCCTGTTCGATCGCCGTCTCTTCCTGCTTTTTCATATCAGCCCGGGACAAATATTGTCTGTGCAACGGCGTGACCGTTTCCGAACTAGCAATGACACGGCGTTGTTGATCTAGAATAACCACCATCTGGTTCGAGTTCTTCTCCATACGAATGACATGATTAATGGTGAGCGACTCAAAATGATCGCTCAGCACATTGGCATGGCTCTGGGCACGTTGAATCAGCTCTTCTTTAATATGCGAAAGGTAAAAAGAAAGAAAAAGAGAGTACAGAAGGTGACCGATTAAAAAAATAATCAGTAAAAAAACGGACACCAACAAAAGACCAAGCTTAATCGTCACACGGTTCCGAACGGCTTGTAGGATAGCGTTTATTTTCATTGGATTTTGTATCCGACTCCCCATACAGTTTTGATGATTTCATGGGCTGGCGCACCAGCTACTCTTAGCTTCTCACGCAGGTTTTTGATATGCGTATCCACGGTGCGATAATCTTCAATATTTTGATTAACCCATACAAGGGCCAGCAAGTGATCACGGCTGAATACCTGCCCGGGATGTTTCAGTAATACATTCAATAATTCGTATTCCTTACGGGTAAGGGAGAGTACGTTCTGTCCATAAAATGCTTCATACGTTTCACTGTCTATCACAATGCCTTTGTATGTCAGCATAGATTTGTCTTTTCGTTCCGCTTTGCCTTCGTACATTCCTTTTCGCCTTAATAATGCATGCACCCTTGCAAGCATCTCCTCTTTCTCGAATGGTTTCGTTATGTAGTCATCCGCCCCGATGTTTAAGCCTTTCACTTTATCGCTGATTTCGTCTCTGGCCGTCAGCATGATAACGGGTATGTCCGAAATTTTTCGTACACGTTCACATACTTCCCAGCCAGACATCTCCGGCATCATAATATCAAGCAGGATCAGTGTATACGTCTTGTCCTGAACGGCAGCCAGTGCTTCTGGACCGGAAGCTGCCTCCTCTACAGTGTAGCCAGCATGGCGCAAATACAATGAAAGTAAATGCCGCATCGGCTTTTCGTCATCTACAATCAGTATGACTCCCGTTTCCTCCATTGCAGTTCCTCGCCCCTCTTTTTGTTGTTAAAAGTTACACATATATCATTACATCAAAAATTCTTGAAGAAAATGTGAAGATAGTTGCAGCATAGCTAAAAAGCTCCTGCGGCCGAAAGCCGCAAAGGAGCTTTTTCATTAGTAACAGTAAATTATGCGGCCATTTTCCGGTAAGCTTCCGCACACTTTCGGCAGACTTGCGCACATCGTTGACAATGATCATGACTATGCTTGACGCACTCTTCTGTATACGCTTCACAAATGTCGGCGCAATCGCGGTTCAATTGGATGCACTTTTTCATTTAAAAAAGCTGCCGGGACATCCCGGCAGCACGGCTCTCCTATAGATGAACCACTGTTTTTATACTACATCATACCCTTGCTCTTCAATCGCTTCTTTAATGGACTCAAGAGACAATTTGCTTTCATCATATTCTACATGTACCGTCTTCTCGGCAAGGTTTACTTTTCCGGAAGCACCGATTTCTTCAAGCGCGCCTTCTACTGCTTTTACACAATGATTGCATGACATGCCTTCCACTTTCAATGTTACGTTTTGCATACGTATCCCCCTCATTTCATTAGTTTATTCATTGTCTTCAACAATTCATCAATCACGTCATGGTCGCCTTCTTGAATGCGTTCAATAACGCAGCTTTTCATATGCCCTTCGAGCAGCAGACGACCAACTCCATTCAAGGCAGACTGTACTGCTGCGATTTGATTCAGAATGTCATCACAGTACACATCTTTTTCCACCATACCTTTAATCCCCCGAATCTGTCCCTCAATACGGTTCAGCCGAGTGGTAAGGTTGCTTTTCATTTTATCGGAGTGATGGCTCGTTCGCTCACATCCTTCGTGAGCCTCCACGCCACCTCCTGATTGTTCGATACCCGGTTCCATCGTTTCACCTCCTCGCTAGGTCTCTTCAACCTTTATCCTGGTGCAACAGGCAGTACCCCCGCTTACTTTATAACTTCACTCGCTGCAAACGCAACGCATTCAGCACAACAGATACCGAACTTAGCGCCATCGCTGCTCCAGCCACCCACGGCGCCAGAAATCCCGCGGCAGCAATCGGAATCCCGAGCGAATTGTATGCAAGGGCCCAGAACAAGTTCTGCTTAATGTTCGCCATTGTGCGATGACTCATATATACGGCATCGGCAATACTGTTCAGATCTCCGCGCATGAGTGTAATATCTCCGGCTTCCATTGCTACATCCGTGCCGGTCCCCATAGCGATGCCAATATCCGCCACAGCCAGAGCTGGAGCATCGTTAATGCCGTCTCCGGCCATGGCGACCTTTCTTCCATCGTTCTGTAGCTTCTTAACCTCTTCTGCTTTTCCTTCAGGTAATACTTCGGCAAGAACACGGTCGATCCCTACTTCAGATGCAATCGCTTCCGCTGTACGCCTGTTATCACCGGTAATCATAATGACCTCAATATCCATCTGCTTCAAGCGCGCGATCGCTTCTTTGGATGTTTCTTTAATCGTATCAGCTACTGCCACAATCCCGGAATAGCGGCCTTCAATTGCAACCAGCATGGCTGTTCTCCCTTTTCTTTCTAATTCATCCATCTGTGCAAAAGCATGTGTTGCATTAATGTTATATCGTTCCATCAATCTGCGGGTTCCGATAACGACTTGCTTTCCTTCAATAACGGTATGGATGCCATACCCCGGAATAGCCTCGAACGTATCCGATGCAGGAATCGGTATTTCTTTTTCTTGAATGCCGTTGACAATCGCTTCCGCCAGCGGATGCTCGGAATTCTTCTCCGCACTACCTACGAGACGAAGGAACTCTGCTTCTTCCATTCCTTCTACGATGACATCTGTCAACTCAGGCTTTCCTTTCGTCACCGTGCCCGTTTTATCCAGAACAACCGTATCGATCCGATGCGTCGCTTCTAAGTGCTCGCCGCCTTTGAATAGAACGCCCGCTTCCGCTGCCCGACCGGAACCTGCCATAATCGACGTCGGGGTCGCTAAGCCTAGGGCGCAAGGGCATGCAATAACGAGTACAGCGATAAGTTTTTCCAGCGCACTTGCGAAATCACCCGGCGTCACCCAGAAGTACCAGATGAAAAACACAACCAATGCAATACCGACGACAATCGGTACGAAAACACCTGAAATTTTGTCTGCGATTCGTTGAATAGGCGCCTTCGAGCCTTGTGCTTCTTCGACGACTCTGATGATTTGTGCCAGAGCCGTTTCCTTACCGATTTTAGTTGCCTTTATTTTTAATGCCCCATTTTTGTTCAATGTGGCGCCAAAAACATGTGCGCCCACTTGCTTCTCTACTGGAATACTCTCCCCTGTCAGCATGGATTCATCTACAGAAGAGCGACCTTCAATAATTTCCCCATCGACCGGTATCTTTTCTCCGGGCCGTACGACAATCGTATCACCAACCACTACTTCTTCTACCGGAATCATCGTCTCTTCCCCGGCCCGAATAACAAGAGCCATCTTTGCCTGAAGTCCCATGAGTGTTTTTATCGCTTCCGAGGTCCGCCCCTTTGCCAACGCTTCAAATAATTTTCCCAGTAAAATAAGCGTGATGAGCACTGCACTCGTTTCATAATACATTTCCACCATGTGATGAGAAGAGCCGACCGACTTGAGCGTTAAATATAAACTGTAGAAATACGCTGCCGACGTCCCGAGCGCAACAAGCACATCCATATTAGCACTCTTATTTCGCAAAGCTTTATAGGCACCAATATAAAATTGACCACCGATAATAAACTGAACAGGTGTTGCGAGTATAAGCTGAAACCATGGGTTCATAAATAAATCCGGCACCCAAATCCATGATGTAAAGGAGAAATGTCCAACCATTGACCATAACAGCGGCAAGGAAAGAATCGCCGACACAATAAACTTTTGTTTTTGTCGCTTGATTTCTTTCTGACGATGGTCCGCATTTTCCGTTGTCTGTTCGTCTTTTGCGCTTGCTCCATATCCGAGCTTCTCCACTTTGCGTATCATGTCATCAGCCGACACTTCCGAAGGATTGTACTCTACGTGCGCGGTTTCTAAAGCAAAATTTACGCTGGCCGATGCCACGCCCGGCATTTTACTTAAGCCCTTCTCGATCCGGTTTGCACATGCTGCACACGTCATACCTGTCAGCTGCAAATCAATCTGCTCTTTCACCATGCTGTATCCTAATTTTTCAATCCGCTCTTCCATCTGCGCGGAAGATACTTTATCCGGCTGGTACGTAACCGTTGCTTTCTCCAACGCAAAATTTACGTTCGCCTCTGTTACGCCTTCCAGCTTGTTTAGTCCTTTCTCGATACGGCTTGCACACGCTGCACAGGTCATCCCGCTGATTTGAAGAGTAGTCTGCTTCGTATCAGACATTTTCATCGCCTCCAAAACTATACCCTTGTATAGTATAAAGTAAATTTTCCATCAGTAGGGGTTTTACCGCCCATTAATAGTTAGACAAACATCCCGTTCGTTCCAACTATAGAATACCCCTGTATTGTATAAGGTATCCTTAAAAAAAATTGTTCTATACTTAAACTAACTCTTTCTTTGCAAATTGTTCTCTTACCTTTATACTATACCCCCCTAATGTATAAGTCAACCGTTTTTTATTAAAATAAAAAAACTTGGCAGGTGCCAAGCTATCAGGCAAGCAACCGCCAAGCCACTCTTATGTATGACTGCTGCAAAAGCAACGTTTAGTATACGATCGGAAGAAAAAAGGATGCTTTTCAGCACCCTTTTACATTTTGCTTATTTAAGCACATCGTGATCAACGTATCTTTCACCATTTAATTCACTAATAATGTTAATGGCCACTTTCGCACCATCACCTGCCGTAATAATCGTATGCACGCTCACGCCTGCGCAAGTACCTGCAGCCCAGATTCCGTCCACATTTGTTTTTCCGTTCTGGTCTGCATCAAGTACCGTTTTGATTCGAGGCTCCGTTCCGGGCTTTGTTTTTACACCAGCTTTCTCGGCTAGGTCAACGAACAACCCAGTAGCAAAGACAACATGTTTCGCTTCGAATTCACCATTGTCTGTTTCGATACGGAAGCCCTGATCTGTTTTCTGGATACTTGCAGCCTTACCCTGAACTAATTCCGCTCCGAATTTTTCAGCCTGTTTTTTTCCTATATCTACAAGGTCCGGGCCTGTAATTTCCATGACACCATAATGATTTTCGATCCATGCTTTTTTCGTAATGCTTTGATCACTATCCAACAAGAGCGTTTTCTTTCCAGCCTTTGCAGAAAAAAGTGCAGCGCTTGCGCCTGACGGACCGGCTCCTATAATGGCAATATCATACATAATCTAAAGCCCTCCTTATTTATAATTATTACTCATTTATTATTATAACAAAAAAGGCTGTAAAAGCACTAAAAATCTATTCATTCGTCAATGAACGTAAACTTGGATTGATGTACCCGTACGCTTAATACAAGACCGATGGCTATCATATTAATCAATAACGAACTGCCTCCGTAGCTAATAAACGGCAATGAAATTCCGGTTAGCGGCATAATCCCTACGTGCATGGCGATGTTTTCGAAAATCTGTAGCACAAGCATCGCAATCACACCGGCGATAATGTATACACCAGATAATTCCTTACAATCTAGAGCGATATTTACCATACGATAAATTAATAAAAAGTAAAGGAGCAGCAGGAGCATTGACCCTAAAAGGCCAAACTCTTCTCCGATTACAACATAAATCGAATCGGAATATGCGTACGGAATAAAGCCGCTCTGAACATAAGTTCCGTTCGTAAAACCGTGTCCAAGCAGCTTCCCTGAGCCAATTGCAGTTTGAGAATTAAGCACATGCCATCCGCTATCCGGATCGCTTGTCGGATCGAGAAATGTTTGAATTCGCTGGATCTGATGGCCTTTAATCACCTTGGAGAAGGCATCAAAATTAATAAAGTACAGGCTAATAAGGGACACAACTGCACTCATAAAAGCGGCACCGCCTAAAACTACATGCGAAAACCGTATATTTCCTACCCAGAGCATACCGGCACCGATACAGAGAAATACGATGGATGTTCCTAAATCCGGCTGTTTCAATACAAGCAAAAAGGGGATAATCGTTATAATACCAACGCTTCCCACATCGCGCAGCAACTCTAAAGATTCCCCTTCTCTCCTTGCCAGCACTTTGGCTATAACGAGAATTAAAAATAATTTAAATAATTCAGATGGTTGGAATTTCATCGGCCCAAAGCCCACCCAGCGTTTCGATCCGTTAATTGTTTCCCCGAAAAGCAAAACAGAAATAAGGAGCAACAACCCTATTCCGTACAAAAGATATGAATAATTGTTTGTGTATGTTCGATAATCGCTGACTGCAACAACGACCATCACAACAAAGAACATAACAAACATAACGATATTGTTTATATGTAATCCAACATAATGCGTATTTTTTGTTGCGCTATAAATAGCAGCAGTACTAATAAAAAACAGACAAGTAATGAGCACTAATATAGGAATATCGAGCCTTTTAAGCTTCTTAACCATACATACACAACCTTTATTTTATATAAGAAATTTTTTCCATAACTGAAAAAGGGCATAAAAAGGCCCTCCCTGTAACAGAGAGGGGCGCTGTACGTCAAATACACATGCTTATATACACTCATTCCAGCAACGGGCAGAATAAGAAACGAAGCATGGTAAGTAAGAAGAACGCGCTTCTCCCTCTTTACAGAACATATATAAACTTAAACCGTACGTTCGACTACTGTCATCCATATAGATAGTCCCCCCTTACAAAAGTAAAAAACCTCCAGATATCCTGGAGGTTTTAATGAATGCACACAAAAAAACATTCCGTTCCCTCCTAGTCGAGTTTTAGCACTATACACCGTAAAGAGAAATCATCTCTTAGCCACATTAGGAAAAGCCTTAATCCGACAATCCCTGTTCTACCCATGGGCATCTTTCGATATTTCTGGGCAGTGGCCTATGTTTGTATAGGAGCCTCACCTAACGAAGATTCATTATGATACAGGACCCATCCTACTTCTGTTCTATAGGCTTGTCAATAGCCTATCGCTTAATAAAAGAAAATTTATCCTTGCTTGATTTTTTGTTATATAAAAAATAGAATTATGAAGATGGCAGTTAGTGGCCATCTCTATCACTCAAACTAAAAAAAATAAAGGACGTTCTAATGGAAATCAAGAATCTCTTTCGTGAGCAAGGTATCAGACGTGTAGTTATACTGTTGTTTCTTTGTCTTGTCCTATATAGTATGAAAAGCATGCTTAATATCATACTATTAACCTTTTTGATTACCTTTCTAATGAATAGCTTATACAACTATGCCACACAAAAATTAAACAAGCTATTTCCAGTAAATCAAAAGGTTGTTCTATTATTTTTATACATAATTTTGATTTTGATTCTTGTTATAGGGATATATAAAGCACTCCCGACTATTGTCCATCAAATCACGCAATTGACGAATTTAACAAAGAGTGTATACAACGAGCAGCAAGATCATGAACTCGTACAGTATGTTGTTTCTCTCTTAGGCGATGTAAATATTGAGGGCTATGTAAAGCAAAGTTTGGATTTCGTGCTTAAAATTAGTAATTGGGGCTTAAACATGCTACTGGCGCTGATTTTGAGTTTGTTTTTTCTGTTGGAAAAAACAAAGGTCACCCAATTTACTGCCAAGTTCAAAACTAGTAAACTTGCATGGTTTTTTAACGAAATCGAATTTTTCGGCAAGAAGTTTGTTCATACTTTCGGAAAAGTGATTGAAGCACAATTTCTAATAGCACTCACAAACTGTGTTTTATCGACAATCATGCTGTGGATTATGGGCTTTCCTCAGTTGTTCGGACTCGCGCTCATGATTTTCGTCCTTGGTCTAATCCCGGTCGCAGGGGTTATTATTTCCCTGATTCCACTATGTACCATTGCTTTCAGCATCGGCGGGTTCATCAAGGTTATTTATGTACTTGTGATGGTTGTCGTGCTCCACTCATTGGAAGCCTATTTGCTTAATCCGAAATTGATGGCATCGAAAACCAATTTACCTATGTTCTATACCTTCATTGTTTTGATTTTTTCCGAACACTTTTTTGGTGTATGGGGCCTTATCGTAGGAATCCCTACCTTCGTGTTCTTACTTGATATTCTAGACGTAAAACGAACATAGAAGAACTCTTCCGTTACGAAATATTCTTTAAGTAGAGGTACAATTTAATTATGAAACTTTCTCAAACAGATGCATTGTTATTTCAAGATATTAACCAATTGGTTCCTTTCTATCCTTCCCTTGGCCTTCTAATGAAAGGCTTCTCCTTATACGGAGAATATATTCTTTATTTAAGTGTTTTCTTATATTGGTTTACTGGCGTTAGAAAAAATCGGTATATGGTTATGCAAGCTTTGTTCTCTGCTTGTATAGCGCTTGGGATTAGCAGGATTATCGGCCATTTCTTTTACCGCCCACGTCCTTTTGTCACACATGATATCGTGCAGCTTATCCCTCATAGTGCCAATGCCTCCTTTCCTAGCGACCATGCTACAGGAGCGTTTGTCATTGCCGTTTCCTTTTGGTTATTTCATAAAAAAGTAGGATGGGCCTGGTTAGCCCTAGCACTCGGCATTGCCTTCTCCCGTGTTTGGGTGGGCGTACATTATCCAGGCGATGTATTGGCGGGCATTACTCTTGGCGCGTTCACCGCCGTTAGCATCCATTATCTGTTGCCGAAAATAAAATATGCCTATCAGGTCATGAACAGCGTTATTTCTTTGGCTAATAAAATCGAGAACAGTATCCTGACAATAAATAATAAGAACAAATCCTCGTAAATAAAAGTAAAAACATACAAAGAGGCTTCCTTTATTACCGGAAGCCTCTTTTTCGATTGCGAATCAGCTTGCTGAACCCTGCTGGCTGAAATGGAGCAAATCATGCCTACAGCGGCAACCAGCAGCATGAATCCCAACGATTTTTAAAATATATGGGTTATCGCCCTTCACTATCCCTGTATCCACGATGTCTGCCATCAGGGTCGGAAAAAGACACGCTGGCTTTTCTTCTGCCGGATCGCAGGGCGCATCCACCCTCTTCTTTTTTCCGAATCTCCTCTTTCTAACCACACTCCCCTGTCAAAATATCAAGTGTGATTTATATAGGTTACTTTTCTAATAGGTTGACTATTTATTCCACATACCATATATTAAATAAATGAATGTTCATTTATTTAATTTTGGAGGTAATATGGCTAGAACCATTAATGAGAAGTATCGACAAGAAAAAAGAAACAATATTATTCAAGTAGCAATTTCTCTTTTTCCTGTAAACGGCTTTTCCCAAACTACGATTTCTATGATCGCCAAAAAGGCCGGTATGAGTACATCCACTGTTCTTCTTTATTTTCCAAGCAAAGAAGACCTTTTTCATTGTGCTGTATTGGAATCGTTAACAGAATTAAAAAGCCTCTTCATAAATATCGAGCCTGAAACACATGACCCAGCTGAACAAATTACAAAAATGGTAATCCAACATATTACAGCACTATCCAAACGTGTACCCTATCTAAAACTAATTCATTATGTAATCAATCAACATGAAAGATTCCCTGAACTAACCAAAGAAATCTTTACTGTTTCCGAAGAATTTATTGAGTTTCTATCTTTAATGATTAAAAAGGGGCAGGAATTAGAACAGGTAGAACAAACCGACGCACGTGAGACAGCATGGGCTTATCTTGCATACATAAATGGAATAAGTGTAGTCATAACGGAGCCTGAAGAATCTCCTTTTTGGAAAGGTCTTATTCGTCAAGGAATAAGAATAGTAGGGGGTAATGTAATTTGAGAAGCTCGAAAACAATCCCAATCGAAGTCGACGTTTTGCTCAAAAAATATACCCAGTTAGTACGTAGTGCATTGCCCACTCAAATACATGGTATTTATGTGTATGGATCCGTCGCTCTACAAGCGTATGAGCCTTCCAAAAGTGATATTGATTTTTTAACCTTGTTAAGAAGCCGTCCAACAAAAAATGACATCATTACAATCACAAACATTCACAAGAAACTAACATCGATGAACTCACTGGCAAAGAGAATGGATGGCATGTACATTCCAACAGAGGATTTAGGTAAGCCAAACGACGAAATTCCCCCTTATGTACATCTCGCCAGCGGGAAAGCTCGACAGGGTTTCTGGGATAATAACGCAGTGACATGGTGGACAGTAAAACAATACGGTATTTCCATTCACGGTCCCGAAGCCAGTCACCTAAACATACCTGTTTGTTGGTCAGATGTTGTGGAAACCATGAAGTATAATTTGCACACATACTGGCGTAAGAAATCTCAAAGTCATTGGTTGTATCTCATAGATGATGTAATGGCAGATGCTGTTTGTACATTGTGTAGAATTCTATATACCTTGGAATGTCAAAATATTTTTCCTAAAAAGCAGTCCGTACACTTCGCGTTAGATATTGTTTCTGCTAATTGGCATCCATTACTCTTAGAAGCTATCGACATCCGCAAAGGAAAGAAGCTGGCCTTTCATTTACCCTCAAGATGGCAGCGCGCAAAAGCAACACAATCATTCATCCATTATATGATTGACCTATGTACACAAAAACACTTTTAATCCTATGTGCATGAAGGAGTGGCTCCTGAAACGACACGGTATCCAGTATGATTTCAGAAGCCACAGCTCAAATAGCAAACCTATCCGCGACGTACCATGAGAGCGTAACATACGATAGCCCCGACCTCAGAGACGGCGATGACGATGCCCATCGGAACAGCCGTATGACTACCGCCCAGTCCGACCAGCGGCGCTGCAATCGCTCCAAAAATAAACGGCAGAAGCCCTAATAGCGCGGAAGCACTACCTGCAGAACGCTCTTGGTTTTGCATTGCCAGTGAAAAACCGGTTGTTGTTACAATACCGACACTTGATACAACGAAAAATAAAGGAATCATAACGGACAAAAGCCCTGCACCGATTAAAATCATGGCAAGCAATATGATACCGCCAAGCGCGGCAAGCCCAAGGCCGGTGACAAGCAACCTCGTTTCACTGACCTTCCCGGCCAGTCGACCGGTGATTTGGCTGGCAATAATAATACCGAGACCATTAATCGCAAAAAGTATGCTAAATGTCTGCGGTGAAACTCCGTATATATTCTGCAGAACGAACGGGGAGCCTGATATGTAGCCGAACATAGCGGCAAGCACCAATCCTTGCGACAATGCATAGCCCATGAAGACACGATCACTAATAAGAGAACGAAACGTAAATAAAGTACCTTTAATTCCGCCCGTTGAGCGACGTTGACTAGGCAATGTCTCAGGTAAGCCGAAGAGAGCTCCAAGCAGCATGATCGCCCCCAAAATACTCAGTACAACGAATACCCCACGCCAGGAGGTTACCTCTAGCAGCAATCCACCTGTAATCGGGGCAAGTATCGGAGCGACGCCATTAACCAACATCAAAAGAGAGAAAAACTTCGTCAACTCTGAACCAGAATACATATCGCGTACCATAGCACGGGAAATTACAATACCTGCTGCACCCGACATCCCTTGAACAACACGCAAGACAATTAATACCCAGATAGAAGAGCTGATAGCGCATAACAACGATGAAACAGCATAGATGATAAGAGCGACAATAAGCGGCTTACGACGTCCGCGTGCATCACTGAGGGGACCGACGAGCAATTGTCCGAACGCAAGGCCCAGCAAGCAGGCTGTCAAGCTAATCTGAACCAACGATGTACTCGTACTCAAATCACTGGTCAATGCGGGTAACGAAGGCAGATACATGTCAATGGACAGCGGCCCGAACGCTGTTAACGCCCCCAGTATAAGAGCCATCCATAACCTTCGTGAACGTGTAGGCGCCTGTGCAGCATCAAAACTGTTTGTGTGACTACTCATATGTATACCTCAATCCTTTCATCATCTCCGTTTTAGTCTTTATGTCTAGTTTTTATCCCGGTCCAACGTACAGAAAGAACATACAAAATCGGAATATCCCTTAATCTATACTGTCACATTTTTGCCTCTCCTCCATTACACTTTCTCTCTACATTCTTTTGACTAAATCCGCCACGAGTTCTCTCATCGTTATCTCTGCAAGAACTCGTTCCATTGCCGTTTGAGCCCGACGTAAAATCAATTCAAGTACGGATTGAATATTAGCTCCAACAGAACAGTCAGGGTTAGGTTGCTCATGGAAATGAAAAAGTTTTCCTTCCTCCACCACTTCTACTGCCTGATACACATCAAGTAGAGTAATGTCTTCTAACTTCTTCAAAAGATAAGCTCCGCCGGCCCCCGGACGCACATGCACCAGTCCTGCTTTTTTCAACTGTCCGATAATTCTGCGAATCACTACCGGGTTCGTATTAACGCTTCCCGCAATCCACTCTGATGTACAATGACCGTTCTTCTCAATGAATAATAAAGATAAAATGTGTACGGCTATAGTAAAGCGGCTGCTGATTTTCATACATCCCACCCTTCCGTTGTAATTATCACTGTTACAACAAAAGAAGTCAACATTGCAACTTTATTTAACTTAATGATAATTATCATTCCATAAAAATACAAAAAATCCGTTCTTCTTTATCAAAAAACGGATTTTTCTCCAGCCTTAAAAAGAGTTATATGTAACAAATTCGCTAATCGGTTTACGATATCCCCGTGGTCTTTGACTCGAAATATCTTCTTTGCCTAACGTGATTAAAAGTACAGGAATATACTGCTCGGGAATATTGAACAAGCTACGTATTGCTTCCGGATCGAAGCCAATCATCGGACACGTGTCCCACCCTTTAGCTTTCGCAATCAGCATGAACTGCATAGCCGATAAGCTCGCGTTGCGAATCGCCTCTTCCCGCTGAAAAATCTCGCCTCGTTTTTCATAAAATTGTATAGTAGACTCTACAGTTATATCGTATTCTTGCCTATTTAGTACACCGAGATTCAAAAGACCTTCATTTAGCCGACCGACCTGCTGGTATGCCTTCGTATCTCCCAAAACTAAAATAGTAGCTGAAGCGGTTTTCACTTTATACTGCTTGTTAGCAGCTTCGTATATTTCTTCTTTACGGGCCGGATCAGTAACAGCAAGATAGTGTGCATGCTGTAAATTAAATGCGGATGGAGCAAACTTAGTTAATGAGAACATATCATCTAGCTCTTGCTGGGAAATTTCAACATCTTGAATAAACTTTGTAGCGGAACGTCTTTCTTTTATAACAGACATAAAATCAATCATATGTTTTCTCCTCACTTTATAGTTAACTGTTTTTCCATGTTTATCTTCTCTTTATTTATTTTACCATATCAACTTTAAAAAAGTAATATATATATTTTTAATTAGTTTTAGTCTGAAAATAAAAAAGCACTCACTCCCATAGGGAATGAATGCTTTTTCAAGGCACAGACGTGCATGCTGTATCTTATTCCTTGTCCTGCTTCTTCTCCGATTCGCCCGTCAAATAATGTGGTGCATGCACTGTATCAATCTGGAGAATTCCTTCATATTGTTCGCGTGGCACAAACTGCTCTTCAAACATCCCTCCCCAGTAGAATGCAGGTCGGGACTCGAACATCCACTCGGTCCCCTTTTTCCGCTTCTCCTGGGCCATATCTGCGAATGCATACCGCTGATCAGCCTGTTTCATAATCATTTCAAGACTCTCAGGATTTTCCGGCTGTTTGACCGGATGCTTTTCCTGCGAGTTATCTGCATTCTCACCCTGGTACATGTACAAGCCGATCGAATACGCCTGCTCTTTCAGACGTTCCGGGAGAAGCTCAGTCATATTCGGCGCACCACCGAATATCAAATCGTTTTTCACCCCGCTGCTTTTCTTGCGGATATGCGAGTTATGTCCCCAGACAATAATTTTTTTGTCCGGATACAACGTTTCTGCCAGCCAGGCAAGATCTTCGGCCATCGCTTTATCCCGCAGATAAATCGGATTTTCCTCCAGTGATGCCGGCGGCTCATACTTGCCATTTTGATAATTTTCATACAGGCGGATGTTCGGCTCCAAGTATTCGTTCAAAGCACGCAATCGCGAATCAAATACGCGGTCCACTATGCTTATCAGCTCCGGGCGGTCCGGATATACACGCTGCAATGCATCCTTGTTATCTTTTATGAATTTCTTTAGCTCATTATACTGCTGCACCAGCTTTGATTTGGATGCACTAAATTCCTTTAGGGTAGCTTCCAATCGAAAAAGCTGAGCAAGCTGTCGTTCTGTTTGTTCCAGTTGAGTAGCTCGTTCTGCATCGATATGGGCAAACCATTGCCGGGCAAATGGAGTAAATGTGCGATGTGGCTGCATATCAAATCCGGTTAAAATAAGTGGATGCTCTGTATTAGTATTCTGCTTAATATAATCGAACAGCGGAAGCGTTTCCTTCGTATGCCAAACCGGATAAATGGCTTGCTTCATCGTATCAAGCGATGTTTGGCTATCTGCTTGTGCAAAGGCGGCAGAAGCTTCACCAAGCCCGGATTCGAAAGCGATAACGTCATATCCCATCTCCTGATGCAAAAATTGGATGAGACGAACTTTAGCTGAACTAAATTCAGCCGTTCCATGCGAGCTCTCTCCAAGCAATACAATACGCTTATCCTTCAATGCTTGCTTCAAAAATTTCAAATCAGAGAACGTATCTTTTCTCTCAGCAGTAGCAGGTTCAATCGTATCAAGCCCATGTGCATGGTTACGCACCCATTTTCCCCATGTTTCCTGTTCAGTTTGTTTTTTGTTCTGTGCCGATTCGCTGGACGGTGCGGCCAGCACATTAGCATACGTTTGCGGAAGAACGGTAGAAGCTAATGTAGCAGTAAGTACGGCTAAAGCGAATTTGCGTTTCATATATTTTTCCTCTCTTTCTTTATCCTGCACGATGTATTTGTCTGAAGTACATATGACGACTTAACAGGAAATAAATAAGCTGCATGATGAAGTACACTACAATGACGAGCAAACCATAATTCCACACACTGATGGCAAGAATGTCACCCAATGTTTTCAGCGCAAATGCAGCATGGATACTGCCGATGAGAAACGGAAGGAAGAAAATAATCCCGATCTGGACTGTGGCGATTCGCTTTAATTCTTCTTCCGTCATACCGATGCGGCTGAGCGCCATATTCTGCGCACGATCTTCCTGTAGCTCCGTAAACAACCGAAAATAAATCATGCTGCCGGCAGCGATAAAGAACAGGATCGCGACAAATACGCCGAGGAATAAAGTCAGTGCATAACTATCACGTTCCTCCAAATACGGTTCAATACGCGTAGCAATGTCCTTTTGCCAGGACGGCGGCAGCTCGCTCCGAACGAGCGTCATAAGTTGTTTCGTCTTTTGCCATTTTTCTGCATTCAGCACGCTGTACACGTGGCGCGATGAAGGCGGCACTTGTGCATGCAAGGCAGCAAAATCACTATCAGGCAGTACAATCGTGTATGTGAACAAATTCAGGTTCGTTCCTGCACGCTGTTCTTTAAGCTTCGCAGTTTCTGAAACTGCACCGGATGTGAATGTAATAGCTGTATCAACAGGATAAACCGGATCAGTAAGCTGCCTGTAAGGCGTAAGCAGTAGCATCTCTCCGGATTCAAGCTGTATTGTTGGTGTTCCCAGACGTTCCGCACGATGATTAAAATCACGGACAGACAACACATGCGCTTCTTCTGGCTGACGGAATGGTGGTACATTTCCCGATACCTTCGTCACGACTTTCATTGTCAGCATGATTATTCGTTCCGGTGTATTCACACCGATCCCCTCCTTAGACGCAGCAGAGGACACAGCCTGTTCAAATCTGGCGGCATCGTCTTCATTTTTTGCTAGAAAGCTAAACGTGTCAGGCACATTCAGTTCCGCCCACTGCTTCATGCCCGCAAACATCGTATAAAACGTGCCACTAGCCGTAAGGACGACCGCACTTAGAATGGCAACGGAGAACAATACACGCGCATTGTCTTTCAGCTTAAATATGAGCTGGGAGACGATAAGCAGATTCGTTCGGTTGTAAAACAGACGACGATTGTGGCGCAGACGATATAAAATGGCGATACTGCCCTGTGTAAATAGAAAATACGTACCAATAATGGTGGCAACTAAAATAGGCAGCATCAGGATAAATAAGTAGTCCTTCCCCCCCCACCAGGCCATGCCATAGCCGGCACCCAGGCAGAACAACGAGAACAAGATGAGCCACTTCGAGTAGACAGGCATCTGCTTCGGCTGACGGGCAACACGCAAAAGCTCGATAATCGGCGTCCTGCCCACCCGCCAGAGCGGAACAAGAAATAACAATTGCGAAAGAATAAAAAAGCTGAGAAAGGTTAAACCGAGTGCTTCGGGCGCAATGATGAAGGCCAGCGGCTCGGGCATTTCAAGAAGTACATCAAGCACCATGAAAAATAGCTTGGTAAACAGGAACCCAAGCCCTATACCTGTGCCGATAGACAGAACACTAATGATGATGCTCTCATATATAAGTAGCCGATTAAGCTGGGGCTGACTCATACCAAGCAGATTCAGCAAGCCGAATTCTTTTTTGCGTGCCGTCAAAAATGCGGAGCTTGAATACAGCATGAAGAAGAACGAAAAAATGATAATGATGTACTCCGCCAGAATCATTCCCCGTCGAACGGATGGCCTGAAATGGGCTGTAGCTACGTCCGGATGAAAAATAAATGCCGCATACATAAAAAAGATCATCACAATACATACGGTACTGGCGTAATACGTCAGATAACGGTACAGATTCCCCTTTATATTGCTACGAGCGATCCGGCGAAACGTCATAAGCGCTTCCTCCTAGCATGGACAATGTATCAAGGATCTGCTGAAAAAACACTTGTCGACTTGTACCGCGGCGGATTTCCGTGAACAGCTCACCATCCTTAATGAATACGATACGCTCACAGAAGCTTGCAGCGAATGGATCGTGTGTCACCATAAGAATGGTGGCGTTCTTTTCTTCATTCAAACTTCGCAGTGATTCCAGTACATCGTTTGCTGCTTTGGAATCAAGATTACCTGTCGGCTCATCGGCCAGCAGAATCGCCGGGTTATGAATAAGCGCACGTGCTGCAGCAGCACGTTGCTGTTGTCCTCCTGAAATTTCGTATGTACGTTTATTAAGAATACTTTCAATGTTTAACAGGCTTGCAATATCGGTTGCCCGCTGCTCAATTTCCTTCTCTCCTATTCCGTCCAGCGCGAGTGGAAGAATGATATTTTCTTTTACAGACAACGTATCGAGCAAGTTAAAATCCTGAAAAATAAAGCCCAGTTGACGTCGACGAAACAAAGCCAGCTCTCTTTTTTTAAGCTGATATGGATTTACTCCGTTAATTTCCAGTGTTCCAGATGTTGGTCGATCGATTGTGGCCAGCAGGTTAAGCAATGTTGTTTTTCCGCTACCAGATGGTCCCATCACGCCGACAAACTCTCCGGCTTCTACCTGTAGACTAACTTCGTTAAGCGCTTTGTAGCTCAGCATGCTTTTTTTTGTTCCATATATTCGGGTCAGCGCGTGTGCACGCAGTACCTCCATTCTTTCTCCTCCTCTTGTTCTCGTTTCGCTTTCGTACGGTAAGTATAGAACAAGAAAACATAAGGTCCTATTGATCTTTCTTGCAAAATAAACATAAAATCTTACAGTTTTGTCATGTTTGCATCATGGTAGAGATGCGCGCGCTCATAAAAAGATACGGTAACCTCTGTTCCTTTGCCATGCTCGGATGTAACAGCAAGTCCATGTCCAAGACGATCACAAATCTGCTTGGATAAATAAAGCCCCATCCCGGTCGATTCAGCAAAAGCACGCCCGTTCTCTCCCGTAAAGAATGCATCAAATACGCGCGAAACGTCCTGCGGAGGAATGCCGACCCCTTCGTCGCTGATGCGTACATGCCAGCCCTGATCATTCTGAAACAAAACCACCCGCACGATTTTCGATCGCTTATCCGCCCTAGACGAATATTTGATACTATTAGTAAGCAATTGTTGGAAAACAAAGCGAATCCATTTCTCGTCTGTCTCTACAATAACTTCTTCCTGATCCGCTTCTAGCTTTGGAAAAATGGAAGTCCTGATAAAAAGCTTTTTGTACTCGTGGATAAGCGACCGCAGCATATGTACGATGGATGTTTTGCGAGGTACAAAGTCTTTTTCAAACAAATCGAGGCGCGCGTTGTATAGCATCATATCGAGACCGTGTGCAAGCTTTTCGTTTTCTTCTTGAAGGCTCGTTAACCACCGGTACGGGTCATTATCCCGTGAGCCATTATTCGCTTGCTGCAGCAGCAAATCGATGACCGAAACAGGGGTCTTCATCTGGTGAACCCAACGCTGAACGAAATGGCGGTGCTGCTCCTGTTGCTTCCGATAACGAAAAAGTTCCTGCTTATAGTGGGCGTGCTGCCGTTCTAACAATCTCTCGAAAATCCACTGTTCCCGTGTACAGGCTCCTTGTATATACATGTCTTCAAAAGAAGGCTCCCCTGTATAAAGCCGATCGCACTTATGATAAAACGGACGCTGCCGTATGTAATCAAACACAAGTACAAAAAAAAGGCCTGTACACGATAAAAGAATAATATAGAAAACAATCGAAGACGAAAGCGGTTGGTGGGAATGGAACAAGCTAAGTTGGATGACAAGTAGAATCACAAACAGATTGATGGCGTACAACAACAAATAGGCAAGCCGATCAAGTAAAAAGGTTCTAATATTCATTGTCCGTCCTCCCAATTCGTTACCAAACGATAGCCTTGACTGCGCTTCGTCTCAATAGCATTCCGGATGCCAAGTTCGCCCAGCCGCCTGCGAACCCTTGTAACATTGACAGACAACGTGTTATCGTCGACAAACTCTACATCATCCCACAGCACCTCTAATAATTCCTCTCTTGATACGATTTGGTTCGCTTTTTGGGCAAGGCAGCTAAAGAGACGAAATTCCTTCTTGCTGAGTTCGCTACGCATCCCTTTCCACTCCACGACATTCTGATCACTGTAAAGATATAGACCGCGCACATGATAAACATTGCGGGTAGCAAGGTCGCTCCCGGCATACTCCCCGTATGTTCGACGCAGTAAACTTTTAATCTTGGACATGACAATTTCGAGGTGAAACGGCTTGGTGATATAGTCGTCTCCCCCGTTTTCAATTGCCATTACCTGATCCATTTCCCCTGTACGCGCTGAAATAAAAATGATGGGCACATTAGAGAGAGTGCGAATTTGCCGGCACCAGTAGAATCCATCATAATAGGGGAGGTTAATATCCAGCAGAACCAAATCCGGGCGCACCTCTATGCATTCCTGTTTTACCCCGCGGTAATCCTGGGCTTGCACTACTTCATAGTCATATCTGGTAAGATAATCATGCAGAATAGAAGCGATTTTCGGATCATCTTCAATAATAAAAATTCGATACATACAATCACCTGCATCTATTAAGATAGTAAATGGTACGAATTGCTATAAAGAAAAGTTGCATCGCTATCATAATATAAGTGGAAATTGCGTTCTGCAACCTAAGTTGTTACCATAAAGCCAAACTTCCATCAGCTTAAGGTTCTTCACCTCCCTGCTGATGTGTACCATGGAGGAACAAATGAAGGTAAGTATACTTGATCAATCTCCAATTTCAAGCGGAAGCAGCGCCGTAGAAGCACTAGCTCAAACCGCTCATCTTTTGCAAAGAGCAGAACAACTTGGCTATACACGCTACTGGGTCGCCGAACATCATGGAATGGAGCATCTGGCCAATCCTTCACCTGAAGTGTTACTTGGCCAACTTGGCGCTATTACTTCTACCATCCGCATCGGTTCAGGTGCGGTTCTGCTGCCGCATTATAGTCCATATGAGTAAGAAAAGAAGGAAGGGCGGTGGGCGGGAGCGGTTGGAAAAAGACACGCTGGCCTTTTTTCTGCCGGAGCGCAGGGCGTATCCATCCTCTTCTTTCTCCATCCCTCCTCCTTCCAACCACGCTACCCTATCAAAATATTAAGTGTAACTTATATAGTTGTTGGTAAAAGTCACTGTATTAAAGAACTTTTACTGACAACTATGAAGAGCAAAATAATGCAGTGACGTATCGTTTCTTATGGTCGGCTGGCCACTGCCTGATGTAGTCTGGCTATACCTTCCTCTATCTCCTCCGGCTTCAAATGCCCATAGCCCAGGATAAGCCGATTGTTATGCCTTCCTTTTTCAATTGCATGATCTTCTACCGGATATATGCGTATTCCAAAATACAGCATCTTCTCAAGCACTTCTTTTGAAAATAGGCATCCCTGAAATTCTACGACAAGATGCAAGCCTGTTGACTCTCCAAAAATCTTAATTTGTTCAGAGAATGTCGTCTTCAGGCAACGGATTAAGACATCCCTCCGACTTCTATATAGTTTCTTCATCCTGGCAATATGCCGTTCCAAGTAACCTTCGTCAATAAAACGTGCGAGAATCAACTGATCCAAAGAAGGCGTATGAAGATCCGTAAACCACTTCAGCCTCCGGCAGCTTTCGATAAGTTGCGGAGGAAGGATAATATATCCCATCCGAAGGGCCGGCGATAAAATTTTACTGAATGAGCCAATATAAATAACACGCTCCAACTCTAACCCCTGCAATGAACTCACCGGTGGTCCTTCGTATCGAAACTCGCTATCATAGTCATCCTCGACAATATAGCTCCCCACTTCTCTCGCATAGTTGATTAGCTCGATCCGCCGTTGTATCGGCAAGGTTCCTCCTAATGGAAACTGGTGAGAAGGTGTAACAAAGACAAACTTGGGGCTTTTGTTTTCGGGTAACAGGAAGGTCTTCATACCATGCTCGTCTACTGGTACAGGATACAGGGAAGCGCCTTGTGATGCAAAAATCATCTGAATATCATTCGTGATTGGATCTTCCATAATTACTTCATCGCCTGCTGACAAAAACAGCTTTGCGACAAGGGTTAATGCCTGTGTCGCTCCAGATGTAATCACAAGCTGTTCCGGATGACAATACACGCCCCTTGTTTTTAATAAATAGCGAGACAGCACTTCTCTTAATTCCGGGCGTCCTTCTGGAATATCGTATCCAAATGCAGAAGGGGACGCTTCATTCCATATACTGTGAGACAATTTCGCCCATGTCTTACGCGGAAATAAATCCAACTCCGGTATTCCAGATCGAAAACTAATAACATTGCTGTGCTTATTCTCATCCTGACAGCGATACACAAAAGACGGCACATGCATTTTTTTGTGTTCTGTCAAATACGTTCCTGCGGCAACAAATGTACCTGAACCTCTTCGCGTTTCGATGAACCCTTCCGCAAGCAATTGATCGTATGCCTCTAAAATTACGTTTCTGGACACATCTAAATCAGACGCCAATTCTCGTGTGGATGGTAATTTATACCCCGCATGCAATTCTCCATTCAAAATCCGCTCCCGTATGTGCTGATACACTTGCCGAATCAATGGGATGTCTACTGACCGATTAATTGGTATCCAAAGCATATCCATTTATTCCTCTCTTCACTAAAAGTGGTACTATCAAAATTTATAATAAGCGGTACTAACTTAGACCATTCTACCATGCTACAGTTAAGTCAGTTCAGGAAGAAAGGGTGAATGGGATGTTAACTCCACAAGTTCAAGCAGCGCAGGCACTTAAATCAATTGCACGAAGCGAGCACATCAAATCATACCTCCAACAATCGGAGGAACTGTATCCGTTGGTTTTGCAAGCGGCAAAACGATTCATAACGGGAGAAAGCAGACAGGATGGAATCACCGTAGCGAAAGAAATGATAAGAAAAGGATACGCGGTTTCACTAGAATACATAGGTGAAAACATAAAAGGTGCAGGGGAATGTCATGAAGCCAAAGAAGAGTTTTTGCAGCTTATCGAAGAGATGGGGGCTGCATCCATAAACCAGACCGTTTCGCTCGACTTATCTCATATCGGACTGCTAGTGGACACTGAAATAACTTATACTCATCTCGTAGAGTTAGCCGAGAAAGCAAAATCATACAATATCACAGTGATGGTTAGCATGGAGGAATCCTCTAAAACGGACGATATTCTTGACATCTACAAGAGAGCAGTCAGGCACTATTCCAATGTAGGTATAAGCATACAGGCGCATTTATATCGCTCAGTTCAGGATCTTCATGAATTGATGAATTATCCAGGGAAAATACGAATTGTTAAAGGGGCATATCAGGAGCCTTGCAATGTAGCTATTCCCAGATCAAAGGAATTAAATGATCGCTACCTCCAGCTTGTAGAACAAGTGATGGAAGCAAATCATCCATTATCCATAGCTACCCATGATGAGTCGCTGATTCAGCAAATAGAGCAGCGTCACTGTCTTGCCCGTTCACATGTAGAGGTAGAAATGCTCTACGGTATACGTCCTGATTTATTAAAGAATGCAAAAGATAACGGGTATACAGCAAGAATGTATTTAACATACGGACAAGAATGGTATTTGTATCTGTGCCATCGACTTGCGGAATATCCGGAAAATCTGTACCTTGCCTTGACGGACATGATTGGGCCACCCGCAACAGATAAGTATGGTAGCTATTAAATGAAAAAATGATGACTCGTATAAAAACCGCGATCACCGTGGTTACGATTCTCCCGCTATTTACAAGCAGGAGAATCGTTATTTTGTATCCGCATGTTCTATTCAGATTTCTCTTTTGCTCCCACATCCGGAAAATCTGTCTTTTCAGTAAAAACGTCATGAATCTGCGAGGGCACTGTCGATGGCTGTACCGTTGTCACGGCCGGGGCTTCCTTCTTTCCCGCCAAGCTCTTAACAAGTTGTTCGAGGTCTAAGCCGGACACATCCTTAACCATTTGCGGCGCGGTTGCCATAAGCGATGTAACATAGTTGCTCACACGAGCTGCGCCATCGCCTTTCCCAGTATCTACTACCGTTAATTTTTCGATATTGCCCATCGGTTCGGCAATCTTGCCCGCCAGCTCTGGTAGCATCTTCACGATAATATCAAGCACAGCTGCCTCACCGAACTTCTGGAACGCTTCGGCAAGCTTCTCTTTCGCCTCCGCTTCAGCCAGACCTCTCAGGCGCACAACCTCCGCTTCCGCCGAACCTTTAGCACGCTCCGCTTCGGCAATCGCCAGACCATCCAAACGCTTCTGTTCGGCCATCGCTTTTGCTTCTGCCTCAATACGATATTTATGTGCGTCCGCTTCCCGCATCCGCTTCGCTTTCTCCGCTTCCGCTGCCTGTTCGACCGCATAGCGATCAGCGTCTGCTTTCTTCTTCACTTCTGCATCATATTGCTTCTCACGACGTAGAATCTCTTTCTCTTCCAGGTCGATTTCCCGTTCTTTACGCACTAGCTCGACCCTCATTTGTTCTTCTACTACCGACTGTTTGGAACGCGCCTCCTGAACGAAGTACGCTTGGTCCGCTTCGGCTTTGGCCATGTCTTGATCTTTTTTGAATGATGCGACCTTCAATTCCTTTTCCTTGGACGCTTCCGCAATGTTCGTATCACGCAGAAGCTCCGCTTTCTGTCCTTCCTCTTCTGCCAATGCTTTCTTAATGCGAGAATCACGAACAGCCTCTGCCTCAGCAATGTCAGCATCGCGCTTTACTGCTGCGATGCGAGGCCGTCCCAAGGCATCGAGATAGCCGTGTTTATCCCGTACATCTTTAATAGTGAAAGAGACGATTTGCAAGCCCATCTTTTTTAAATCTTTTGCAGCCACGCCCTGCACTTCCTGTGCGAAACGATCCCGATTACGATACACCTCTTCTACGGTCATCGAACCAAGAATAGCACGCAAGTGACCTTCAAGCACCTCCTGGGCTTCACTCTTGAGCGCTTCGATCGGCTTACCCATGAACTGTTCGGCCGCGGTGGATACGTCTTCGATTGAGCTGCCAATTTTGATAATAGCTACCCCGTCCGCCATGACTGGTACACCTTGTTCGGTATATACTTCAGGTGTAGAAATATCAAGTTTATGTGATAACAACGAAATAAATTCAGCACTCTGGAAAATAGGAAGAATGAATGCTCCCCCGCCACGTACGATTTTAATACTTCGGCCAGACTCATCTGTTACGACACTCTTACTTCCAAGAAATGTACCTGTAACGATCATGGCTTCATCTGGACCTACTGTCTTATAACGCGCCCAGAAAGCGAGTCCAAGTACCACCAGAATAACTACCACAATAATTGGAACTGTAAGTACACCTAAACCTACTAGCATTGTATATTCCTCCTTCTATGCTAACTTTCATCAAATGGCGTTACGTATAACGTGCCATCCTTTCCCACATCGACGACTACGATTCGTACTCCATTCGGGATCTCACTTCGTGTTACGCTCTCGGCAATCTGATTGGTATGACCGGCCCCTACCTTTAACAGCACTTCCCCACATCCCTTAGCGGGAATGGGGGTAATGACCTCACCGGGATATCCGATTAAATCCCGGACAGAAAAGCCACTCGTATTCTCTGCCTTCTGCATCGGCTTAATGAAAACAAGATACATAAGAACCGCGAAAATGAAACCGATGATAAGTGACATACCAAGCACGATAATCTGTGCGAGCAATAATACCTGCGTCAGTACGATACCGGCGCCACCGAATCCAACCAGTCCTCCGATAAAGACTAGTGGACGTAGTACGTGCCCGAAGTCCAGGTGCAGAAAGTCAAGCAATCCATCCAACGCACTATCGATGAGTTCACCAAGTAAGACCGTAATCAGCGCAAAGACGACACCGATGATGAGACAAATCCAATAAAGTTCGAGCATCCTCCTTCCTCTCCTTCTATCGTGGAATTTTATACCTTTACATACGAATTTTAGTGGATAACGGTTACAAAAATTAAAAAGATTAACTAAATAATTTGTTTATATCCTATTTGCATGGACAGGCTCATATATTGAAAACAGGAGGTGGACATTCACTTGAAAGCATATAGATTTGTAATGGCCTTGATACTACTCGCCACTCTCTTATTGGTTGCAGGTGGATGCGAGTTTGGGAAAACAGGTGCCACCGAAGAGACGAGTCAACAGCAACCTGTCGAAGCATCAGATTTACAGCATTTTTCAATGTTGGCAGGCTCCCGTGATGAAACATCCCTTAAAGCTCTCGCCGAATCCATCACCAAAGCACAAACGATCGAAAAAGAACTACAGCTCATCCTAACGGAAATGCAGCATAACGATGAATTTATCGAGGCACAGGAAAGCTTTGAAACAGCCCGGCAGGAAATTCTGTATATATGGAATACAGTGCATAACGAGCTACGGTTCGATGACCCGCTCCTGCAAAAGCGAAAAGAAGCATATGAAGCGATCCTTACGGAATACCGGGAAGGATTAGGGATACAGCTTGCCGGTATGAAGAATGCCGATGCAGTTAAAACGATGGAAGGGATAGAACAGACTAAAAAAGCCAAGCAAAAGCTGGACACGCTGGCTGCCGCTACCCTTCATCTGACCAAATAGACGCCCATGTTATACGCAAGTAAGGCGGAACGGCCATCTCAAACCGCTCCGCCTTAACATTATAGGCGTTCCTCTTTCATTTCTTTAATCAGCATATGCAACGCTTCTTTCATTCTTTCCCGCGATAGGTGCACTCTGTCTCCATGACCCGGCAGCACCCATTCGAATTCTTCTTCAAGCAATCGAGCCATTGACTCCCCCTGTCTTCTCCACGAGTACCAGCAATGGTCTTTATGACCGTCCAGCTTTCCTGTATCCCGATCCCAGGACAGATGGTCGCCAGTGAACAGAAATGTGTCATCATGCAGTAGTACGATATGGCCCGCGGTATGGCCCGGAACAGGAATGATACGAAAGCCTGGCTTCCAATCCAGAGCCTCTGTACCCTCAATAATATGTTCAGCATCCGGCTGTGCTTCTTGCTCCAGTTTATGAATAATCCGTTCTGCACCAAAATAAAGGGCATATCGTTTCGCATCGGCAACATCATCCTCATGGGTCAAAAAAATATAGCGTACCCCTCCCATTTCTTCTAGCTTTTTCGCAAAAGCAGGTACATATCGCGGCGCATCGATAAGCCAATTGCCGTCCGGATGCATAAGAAAGTAACTGCTTGCTCCAAACGATTTGCGTGAGGTATAACCACAGTAGTATACTCGTTCAGTCAACTGAAGAGGAAACGCATCCATCGCTTCTGATATATCACTTTTATCATCGCTTCCAATGGCACCCGTTGGACAGGCTAGCAGAGCATAAAGTGCCCGTCTCTGCTCTTCCTTTCTCTTTGGCTGGCGGGTCACTGCCGAGTAACGGCCTACTTCTGCAAATATATCCGGCGCAAGCTGACGACATGTATCGCAGTTAATACAAGCCGCATTGACATAAAAATCACCTGCTACATTCGACTTAAGGCGTTCGACTCTGTTCATTGTGCGTTCCCTTCCTTTCCGTTTGGCTCCTCTATTCGACCGGAACATGGACCAGCACTCCATATCACCTTATGACTTTCTTCGAGTTTATACGCGAAAATCCTTTAAAAAGCCGAGCTTTTGACGACGGAGTAAAAGATAAAACCGTCCGACTATAAAACCGGACGGTTTTATACTTATTCTTTTTCAAAGTCTCCCGCCTTCAGCTCCATGAGCATTTCTCTGTTTACTTGATGCTCGGCGTGGTTGGTTACGATACGGATCGCCTGCTGACGAATCGCTTTCTCGATCATATTTCTTACAAAACGTGCGTTGCTAAAATAATCGCTTCCATCCTCTCTCTCACCTGTTAATTGTTTGCGTACTAGTTGGCGAGCTTCAGGCGATAAATAGTACACCTGATCTTTGCACATTGTATCCGCAATATCGAGCAGTTGCTGGATCGTGTAGTCGGGAAAGTCAAGTTTAATTGGAAATCTGGACGGCAGGCCTGGGTTGGATGCGAGAAACGAGTCCATTTCTTCGTTATACCCGGCCAAAATTACAATCAATTGCTTGCGGTCATCTTCCAGGCTTTTAATCAATGTATCGATACATTCTTTGCCGAAATCCTTTTCCCCACCTCGTACAAGTGAATAAGCCTCATCAATAAATAAAACGCCGCCTAGCGCTTTTTTAATAATATCCCTTGTCTTAGATGCGGTATGACCGATATATTCGCCAACTAAATCAGCGCGCTCCACTTCCACAAGATGCCCTTTCTCCAGTACCCCCATATCTTTAAATAATTTGCCGAGAATGCGGGCCACTGTCGTCTTGCCCGTACCTGGATTGCCGCGGAACACCATATGAAACATATGCGGCGCATTACGCAGACCCTGCTCTTCTCTAAGTCTACGGATCGTTAGAAATGCGTAGATTTCATAGACAAGCTTCTTGACTTCGTCAAGCCCAACCAGGTTCTCCAATTCTTTTAACGCCCCGGACTCCCGTTCAAGCGACTTCTCCATGCGCGAACTAATAATCTGTTCACGGCTCTGTGGTCTGGGATCCTCGTTTCGAAACACTACTTTAATCTGATTGCCGGTGGTAGTCTGACCCGTCGCCTTCATTCTCTCACCCCGAATCGCTTCAGCGTTTCGTTCTCCTTCCTAACGGCCTTTCATTCTTTCATTTTTATTACTGTATGTATCAAATCGGAAAATTAGGAGTCAAAGAAGCGGCAGGGTACAAAAATACGCCTGTTCTTGTCCCTGGGAAAAACGTATCACACAACAAGCGCTAATAGAGAATATACAGATTTATTTTATTTACCTGTAAACAGTTTGTAAACATTACCATGTTCTTTGCTCGGAATTATATGTTACTATGTGAAATGTTACGGCAACTTGCCGAATTTTTTTACAACAGGAGTGACAACATGAAGAAAATCATTGCAGCATCCGTACTGTGTACATCTTTGCTAGGAGCCAGCTTCTCGGTAACACACGCGGCAAATGAATGCCCTACGCCGAAGACTATTACGTTCGCTTCCCAAAATGGTAACTTGAAGCAGGCTGACCTGCAAAACTGGGTAAATCAGTATTTGAAGAAATGCCAGCAAGCGGGAATCAAGCCTAATCTTCAGCAAATTCAGAAGCCTGTAGAAGAACAACAAAAACCAGCACCTAAACCAGCGCAAAAACCAGCTCCTACTCAAGCTCAAGCACCTGTAGAAAGCAAACCGACAACGGAAGGTTTAACAGCAGATGAAAAACAGATGTTTGACCTTGTCAATCAGGAACGCGCACAGCAGGGCCTCGCTCCGCTGAAGGTTAACATGGAACTTCAAAAACTCGCTCGCCTGAAAGCAAAAGATATGATTGATAAAAACTACTTTAGTCACCAATCACCAACGTATGGCTCTCCGTTTGATATGATGAAGCGTTACGGCGTGCAATACCGTACAGCAGGTGAAAACATTGCGGGCAATTCCTCCGTACAGGGAGCACATACGTCTCTCATGAATTCTGATGGTCACCGTAAAAACATTCTGAATTCTGCTTTTACTGAAGTAGGAATCGGCATTGTAGATGGCGGACCGTATGGAAAAATGTTCGTGCAAATGTTTAAAGGATAAGAATTAAGATGGAGGAAAAGCCAGGCTCAGTACGAGCTTGGCTTTTTTTCGTTAGTAAAATTATGTCCAAGAAACCTGCAGGCTATACGAGCAAGGGAGTAAGTCCAAAGGCAATGATCGTCACAGTAATAAAACGCATAATAATTCCAATAATAGCGGCTGTTAACGCTTCCCGTGCAGTTACGTCCGAATTAACAGACCAGATGGCTGGAATTTGACCGAGCACATCAGAGAGAGGAAGTCCGGATGCCGCCAGCACGAACGCACCAACGACCAGCCGAGGATCGATGCTTGCAGCAATTTCTTGCAGTTGTCCCATCGCCAACGTAGGCGATGCCATAATCGCTGTAATTCCTGTTCCCGGATGAACGCCAACAAAACCGAGAAATCCGGATAACGACTGTTCGAACGGTTTCCATACGCCTATGTAATCCAGCAAACCGATTAAACTGTAAATAACGGCAATCGCCGGAATCACGAGCAGGAACAGCAATTCAGCTCCTTCACGGGCCCCCTGGAAAATGGTCTGAAATGGCGGCGTTTTGGGTGTAAAGCTAGGCAAATCCTTCAGCGCCACCGCTCTTGTATTTCTATATATCGTCCTGCTGAGCACGAATGGTACGATTACCAAAGGAGCAAACACTGCACAGAGTACAACAGGGAAAGCATTAATACCTGCCAACGACAGCGCAATGAGGCCAAGCATAAAACAGGAGAACGATTGTTGGGATTGTACCATGGTCGCAATGGCAATACATTGCTCGTCCCGTGTGGCGCCAGCCTGTTTCATAATTGGGCCTCCAATGCGCCCAGCGGCGTTAATGTCACCGAGAATATTGTAGACACCCGGAATAACGACTGCAGGATTGATTTTCATCCTGTTCGCTAACGGAACAAATAGACGGATGAGCGCATCGGTAAACCCCATCCTTTCCAACGCACGTCCAACCATAACGCTAAGTATAATCGATACGCCTACATTTCCCATCAAAAATATATCGACAACAATCGGCTTCACTTTGTCCAGCATACTGGTAAACGCATTGCCGATGATTTCGGGACTAATAATGAAGATAATCCCTAGTAGCGCGACCGACAACAATCCAATGCGATTACTTCCTCCTGCCCGCTTTCCTGCTTCTTCTGCACCCGTTGACAAATCGACAATTTCATGCAATTGTTCCGCTGGCTTGGACATGCGATTTCCTCCTTTAATTCATCACATGGAATGTATGTGGGTTTATACAGGAATCTTCTTGACGAGGTACGAGAGCGCCATCTGCTTGCCATACGTACGGATTGCGGTGCACCCTGCCGCATGGAGTGGCATCGACACGACCCGTTCCCGGAATACGACGACCTCAACTTCGGGAAGCAGGCTATCCAATGCATAAGCAAGCGGCAATCCGTTTTCGAAAATCTCCAATGCATGTGAATTGCCGAACAGCATATTCAAACCAAGTTCCCTAGCTGTCTGAATTAACGGGTGGCCCGGACGCATCCGGCTAATAGAAGCAATAATCGTATCCGTATGAGGAAACAGGTGTACTGCCTGACGAAGATGCTCGGCAGTGAACCCCGTATGGGGAAAAATATGCAGAATATGATGCACAGGGCTTTTTCTGTCTCCAAGCACGATTTGCGCCCGGGTGGCATGACCGCTTTCTTTCAGCAAAGGAGAATCGTAAACCAGTTGTTCGCCCTTCAGCAGCTTGTCCTCCTGTTCATAACCCATATAATCAGACAAACGCCGTAAAATATCTCCCATCGTCTTTACTTCCGGTAATGCAGTACCCGCGTACAGTACATTTCCTTCCAGACCAGCAAAATGCGTATTTACATGATGCACCTCATGTCCATGAAGCGTAGGAATGCCAGGATGAAGTCCATGAAATGCTTCATGCAATTCCAGCGCCGCAATGCCATATAAGTCAAGGTAATGCTTCAATGTTACACCTCCTGAACTGGCTGCATCCGCAAGCGGATGGTGCGCAATAATTGCGTCCACCTCCATTGCCTGCGCCAGCTCAATATCCTGCTCTGACATCGTCATCGCTACCGCTAGTCGACGCACCGGCCAATCTGGATCTCCATACACCAGTCCTGGTGTCTCAATGACTTCCTTGCCGGGAATGCCGGACGATTTCATGACTACAAATGGATGTCTTCCCATCGTGACATCTTCGGGGCGGCGCTGCACCCGTCCCCCGGTGATATCGTCTAACGCTTTTACAATGTCTCGTACTGTCGCCATGTTCTTTCCTCCTTCTTACTATTTAGCAAATAAAAAAACAGCCGCCAGTATCCGCACGTTCATCTTCGTGCGCAGAAATACTGACGGCTGTCCTGCTCTCGGTTTCGAGTTCATTCGGCCCGTCTATAAATATACTTCTACATCCTCTTCCAAAATAATGACAGTCGCTGCAAGTTCTGTATGCGGATCATAATCTTTAAAAATCGATACGATGGAGAATCCGAACGTTGCGGTGAAATGCTTACGCAGATGCTGCTTGAATTCATCGATAAGCATAACGTCCAGAGTTCGGGTCAACTCTCTATTCTTCCCATCGATTGTCCGCATCGCATATACGCGCTTATGTAGCGTAGTGAATACGATTTTGTTACCAATGCAGTCAACCTGCTGCTTGCGTACGCCAGCATCAAACAGGCGCTTATTTACCTGATTGTATTCACGGCTTAACGCTTGCTTCAAATCTCCCATCGATTTTTCCGTCCGATTCATAAGCAACTCCGTTTTGCAGCATTTTGGTTTCTCTTATCATACCTTAACAGCATTTTAATAGTCAATATATTTTATATTTTTAGATTATTTTACATATAAAAAGAGACAGGCGGTTTCGCCTGTCTCCATTTCTGCAGCTATTTGATTCGGATCGTAAATGAAATTTTCGTGTTAGGATAAGGCTTATGATTGTTGCGCACCAGTTCAACCGCAAACGAGTGAGGACCAGACGTCAGGTTCGGCACCTCAAGCGTATTATTATACACCCGGGTTAGCTTATTATCTACCCATACATTCACGTATCCTTCACCTGGCTCTATTTCGGACTGTCCCTCCGGCGCATACATAAAGTTTCGCGTCAAAAACGTTAAATACACGGTATTCCCTTCAATGGAGTGCGACACCGCAAGCGACGGTGACTGGGCGATGACTTCCTGGCTTTGCGCAGTTTCATCCGGCAATTTCTCCGGCGTTCGTTCCTGACAACCGGCAATTCCTACTGCAATCAGCAGCACCAGCACATATCCAAACGCTTTTTTCATAACTCCTGCCCTCCTGTGTAGAACTCTCTTTCACAGGATGGACAGGAGCGTTCGTTTCTAAACGAATGTTTACGTTTTTTATTTTTTTATGGTAATTTTTACGCCATCTGCTACTAGCGATTGGCCTTTAAAGATGACTTTTTCTCCCTCTTTCAAGCCTGTCACCATCGTGCGCTCACTATTCTGCTCGACAATAGTAATCGGTTTACGTACTGGCTTGTCTCCTTGCGCTACATAAACGTACGGCTTGTTCTCTTCCGTTAGAATCGCGCTCGTTGGAACGATAAGACCCTGCTTGGCCGTAGGCGAGGCAACATTCACCTGAATTGCCATGCCGCCTTTGATGTTCCCCTCAGGATTCGGTATCTCCACTGTTACAGGATACCCTTTCGACTGCTGATTCAGCGGACTGATGCTGACAATTTTACCATTTGTTTTGTGTTTCAAGGACGGTATTTCGATTCCAACCGTCTGGTTCATCGCAAACAAACCGATAAGATTTTCCGGCGCATTGATGACAACTTTCATCGGATCTAGATTAGCAAGTACTATAAACGGGTTTTGCGGGGACGAGAAATCCCCTATTTCTCCATTGATCGTGCCTATCGTTCCGGAGATGGGTGCTACAACGACTGCATTATTCAAATTATCGCGCGCGATTCGCAAGTTCAACTCCTCCTGCGCAAGCTGCTTACGTGCCACTTCTATGCTTTCTGATCCACCGGCGTTTTGCACCTGTTTCTTGGCAGTGGCAAGTGCGGACTGCGCGTTCTTACGAGATTCTTCTGCACTGCGCTTCGACGCTTCTGCATTCTTTAATGACACATCCGCTTTCTTCTGCTGGATTTGCGCTTCCTGAATGGCGATTTGGGCATTCTTCAACAATGTCTGTGCCTGTTCAAGATCTTTCTTCGTTGTCGCGCCCTGCTTGAACAACATTTCCATTCGTTCGGCATTCGTTTTTGCATCCTCATATCCCTGCTGGGCTTTTTCCAACTGTGCATTCGCCTGCCCCATATCATTGTATGCATTCGTAATGCTGTTTTGCGCTTGTTCATACGAGCTATTCGCCTGAGCCAATGCACTGTTGGCCTGGTTAACCCCGGACTGCGCAGAATTAACTCCGCTTCTCGTCTGAGCCTGCGTCTGGGCCAGCGAAGCACGAGAGAGCGCCACTTTCTCCTGTGACTGAGCTACCGTATCGCGCAGCTCTTTATCGTCAAGGCGAAACAATACATCGCCCGCGCTCACTTTTTGTCCGACCTTTACCGGAAGCGAGGTCACTTTGGCGCTCACTTTTGGCACAACATTGACCACTTGCGATGGCTGGGTCGTGCCTGTAAGTGTTCGGCCTTTATCAAGCGTTCCCTTGAGAACCGGCTCTACTTCTACTGGTACAGTTTGAGCCTGTACAGGCGCTGCTGCCTCCTGGCTTCCGCCACCGCATCCTGCTACAACGACGCTCGTTGCCACGAGGCCGGCAACCGTCATTCCTATTACTATCTTACGCATTGAACGATTCTCCTCCTGTTTTCTTCTCTCTGCGCTGTCTTCTCTTTTCACGACGTTCCATCCGACGCTTTCTCTTTTTTTGAATTCTATCATCAAATAAAGTATATACGACAGGTACAAGCACAAGGGTAACCAAAGTAGAGAACGTTAGACCGAATGCTACTACAATGGCCATCGGAGCCTGCGCTTCTGATCCTTCCCCGCCACCAAAGGCCAGCGGCAAAATCGCAAGCACAGTGGTGAGTGTCGTCATCAGGATCGGACGCAACCGTACCGGTCCCGCCTTCTTGACCGCTTCATCCCGTTCCATACCTTCCGCACGTAGTGTATTGATATAGTCAATCAATACGATCGCATTGTTTACAACGATACCGACCAGCAAAATGCAACCCATCAACGCCGATACGTTCAGCGAATATCCGGTTACCAGCAAGCCGATAACGACGCCGATAAACGTCGGCGGAATGGAGAACATAATGACAAACGGATAGAACAGTGACTCAAATTGGCTTGCCATAACCATGTATACGAGCGCAATAGCAAGAATAATAGCCATACCCAGACTTGAGAACGATTCGGCCTGAGCTTCCGCCTGACCGCCTTTATCAATAACGTAGCCGTCCGGCAGCTTTAACTGGGCAAGCTTGGCGTCAATCTCCTCGTTAACCACATTCAAAGGTCGGCCTATAATATCGCCGTTCACGCTGACTTCGCGCGTCTGATTTGTCCGGTTAATTTCCTGCGGAATACCTTCTTTTGAAATTGTCGCCACTTGTCCAACCGCAACTTGAGCTCCGGACTGAGTGGACATCATCAGTCCTTCGATATTATTCATCTCGGATTTAAAGTTTTCCGGAAACTTAACACGGACATCAATCTCATCGTCCCCTGTCCGGTACTGTGTAGCAATCTGGCCATCGAACGCGGTGCGTACAGCACTCATTACCTGGCTAGCCGTAACACCGTATTGTGCTGCCAGATTACTGTCTACCTTCAATGTAAATTGCTTGGTTTCATTCTGTAGTGACGTCTCCACATTACGTGTGCCGTCCACTTCTTTGACGATATTTTTAATCGTATCACTAATGTCAGCGAGCACGTTTAAATCATCCCCGCGAATCGAAATAGCAATCGGTTTTCCAGTGGACATCCCGCTCGAATCACTAGCTTCCGCCTTAATCTTCGCCCCTGGAATGTCTTTAACTTTCGCACGAAGCTCTTCTACAATCTGATCTGTTGAACGCTTGCGCTCGTCCTTCGGTACAAGCTTCAACTGAACGGATGCCATGTGAGCGGTCTGTGTCTGGATAACATCCGGTCCGCCTGAGCTTCCAATTGAGGTATTAACAATATTTTTTTCCGGAATGTTATTAACAAACTTCTCTACTTGATGCACAATGTTTTCTGTCTCTTCTAATTTAGAGCCTGGAGGAAGCTCAATGCTTACTTTTATTTCACCCTGATCAAACGAGCTCATGAATTCTTTACCGACCATCGGCGAAATAAATACACCAATGGCGACAACCATTGCGATAATCGTTGATAGTATGACAGTTTTACGGTGGGAAATAGCCCAGCTAATCAAGCGTCCGTATGCTTTGCTTACGCGATGGAAGCCTTTTTGGAACAAAACCATCGGCGTCTTTTTGTCAGAGCGCAGATAATCCTCTTCCTCACGTGGAGGTTCCTTCAATAGCTTTGAAGCCATCATCGGCACAAGCGTAATCGAGGCAAGCAACGCGGCAATATGCGAGAACACAACGGTCAACGCCAACGGTCCAAACAGCTGCGCAGCTAAACCTTCTACGAACACGATCGGCAGGAATACGCAAATCTGCGCCAGCGCCGACGCCATAACGGCAGTGCCTACCTCTTTTGCCCCTACAATCGAGGCAAGTGTAACATCAAGTCCAGCCTGCCGCTTTCGATAGATGCTCTCCAGCACAACGACTGCAAAGTCTACCAGTGAACCAAGTCCGAGCGTCAGACCAGCCAGTGAAATCAGGTTAATCGTCTGTCCGCCGAAATACATAAGAGCGAACGTAGCGACGACAGAAATCGGAATAACAATCGCCACAACCAGCATGGAACGAAAGCTATGTAGGAACAAGTATAAAATTACTACCGCGAATAGACCGCCTACAATAGCGTGCTCCGCAACTGTGAAGATGGAATCTTTAATGAACACGGAATCATCCAGAATGGTGTCCAGCTTCACCCCCTGCGGCAATTGCGGCTTAAGTGCTTCCAGCTCCTTCGTAACCCCATTGGCTACCTCAACCGTATTGGCACCTGATGCTTTCATTACGCTAATTCCCAGACTTGGCTGGTTATTTACCGTTGCTATCTGAGTAACTTTCTTATAACCGTCCGTTACCGTTAGCAGATCCGCCAATTGAATGGTTCCTCCCTGTGGTAACGTAATCGGTGTAGCACCAATATCTTGTGGGTTATCAAATTCTCCTGTGACTTTAATACTAACGTTGCGATCGCCTTCTGTTACGCTTCCCGCCGTACCGGACAGGTTACGCGCGCTTAGGCTTTGCGTAATCTGCTCAACAGTCAATCCGTATGTATTAAGCGCATTCGGATTAATCGTTAACTGAATCTCGCGTGTTTTCCCTCCGGTAATCCCTACAGAGGCAACGCCATCCACCCGTTCGATACGGGACTTTATCAAATCTTTCGCAACCTTATTCAGTTCAACGACATCCATCGGTCCTGACAGTGCTAGCTCTATAATCGGCGTACTGTTCGGGTCTGCCTTTACTACCCGCGGCGAACCTGCACTTTTAGGCAACGATCCACGTATAAGGTCCACTTTTTCACGCATATCCAGCGTGGCTTGATCCATGTCAGTACCCCAGTTAAATTCGGCGATAACCTGGGACGCACCGTTAATGGAAACCGAGCGAATCTTCTTAAGATTGCTAACTGTTCCGATGGCTCCTTCCATCGGTTTGGAGATAAGATTCTCCACCTCCTCTGGTGTCGCCCCTTCATAACTGGTTGCGACCATTGCTATAGGTATGTTCATCTCCGGATACAAATCTACCTTCAACTTCGGCAGCGAAATAATGCCGAACAGGACTACTGCCACGATCAGCATTACAATGGTAATCGGCTTTTTTACCGACCATTCAGCTACTTTCACCCTGATATCTCCCCTTCTTCTCCTGTATCTTTGCCATGTTCTAGCACTTTAGATTCTACGATAAATCACAGAAAATAGTTTCACTTTACGCACAAAACAGTATATTTTTCCGTGAATCCATGTTCATTTTAAACGATCTACGCAAAAAATTAAACAATAAATTTAGGACATTACGCATCCAACAAAAAACCTCAAAAGGTTTACCTTTTGAGGTTTTTCGCATATCCATGCAAAGCCCTGATTTTACTGAAAACACTCTCCACGTTCTGCATAAAATTCTGCACATCTCGCATCGATTCAGCGATTTGATGCGCCATAATTTTGCGCTGAACCGGTTTTGGTTGCTTACTTTTTTCCCATTCCTGTACGATTAAGTCATAATTGCGCTGTCGGGCCAGGCTTCTTACTTTCTGACGCTGTGAGTTTGCCCACGTCATAAACTCCGGATTCTGCCTCGCAAACCGTTTCAATTCTTTTTTAGTCACCGCTTCACCTTCTTTGCTTGCGTGCTTCTCCTATATCGTACGCAGCGGCCGGGCAGGGAGGAAGAGGGACAAACGCCCATTCATGCGCTTACACGGAAAGGCTGCGTTCCGCAGTTTCCAGCTGTTTCTGGAGCATTTCGATATCACGCTCAATCTCTTGAATATCCTGCTCCAACATCTCCTGGAGACGCCGTTTCTCCTTTAGCAGCTTGCGCATCTGTTCAAGCCTTTCTTTCATGTCAAACACACCCAGGTACATAGCTATCCCTCCACTTCTTCATTCAAACCTTTATATGTATATGCATATAAAGGAAGTCATAGAAGCCCATTTTAAAAATGGGGAGGTGTGCTATAATTTTTCTCGTTACCTATTGCATTTCCACCATTAATTTAAGATGTGCAAATAGCCTCACGCTCCGCTTTTTTCAAGCTTTTGAAAACAAGATTGTACGAACGATCCACCATGCCGATTACCTCTTCTACCGGCACAGTTCCGTCCAGCTCCACCGTATTCCAATGCCGCTTGTTCAAATGATAGCCAGGTTTTATCGCGGCGTATTGTTCACGCAACACTTCATTTACATCGGGTTCGCATTTCAGGCTAATGTGCAACGTACCATCTCGTTGGGACAGCAGCGCAAACATCTTGTCCCCAACCTTCATCACTGCCACATCGTCCCTGAACGGAAACGTTTCCACTGCCCCTTGTTTGCCTAGACAATACGCTCGAATCTCTCCATATTCCATTGCCCTGCACCTCGATTTTTACAATGATACTATAAGTTTCGACCGACAAAATAAAAAAACCTGCCGACTTTTTTATAAGCTCATCATCCCCCTCATTATTTCCTAATCGGTAAAACAATCTCGACTGTCGTCCCTTTTCCTACTTCGCTACTAAAATGAATGGACCCGTGATGCTCTTTAATGATTTTAAAACACACCATTAATCCTAACCCGGTTCCTTTTTCTTTTAGGCTGTAGAATGGTTCTCCAAGTTTGGAAATACGCTCCGCTTCGATTCCACACCCTTGATCATGCACGAGAATACGAATAGATTCATCTCCTGAACGCTTTACTTCGATTACGATTTCTCCCCCATCCGGCATCGCCTCAATCGCATTTTTAATCAGATTTACAAACACCTGTTTCAGAAGATTCTCCTCACACATTACAATAGGCAAGTCCCGTTCAAATTTCATTTTGAGCTCAATGCCGAACAAATTCGCCTGCGCTACCAGCAACACGGTTACATTTTCCATTAACACGTCCACTTTTAGCGGCTTCAATTCATAGGCCTGTGGTTTCGCCAGAAGCAAAAACTCGTTCGTAATCAATTCAATCCGCTCCAGCTCGGACTCCATAAGAGTAAAGTACGTATCATCCCGGTGTCCCTCCCGCATGAACTGAACAAATCCTTTCAATGTGGTTAACGGATTGCGAATTTCATGAGCTACTCCAGCTGCTAGCTCTCCTACCGCTAAGAGCTTCTCTGTAAAGCGCAGGCGCTCTTCTGCTTGTTTTCGCTCCGTCACATCACGAGCAATCACAACAAAGTTGGTCACTTCCTTCTCTTCATTGAGCACAGGCATCGTGGTCGCTTCAAGTGTCAACCAATATCCTTCAGCATGGCGTACCCGGTATTCCAGAGTAAAAGGCTCCCTTGTGGCAATAAGCTTCTTTACTTGTCCTACTATGCTTTTCACATCATCCGGATGAAAGATCTCCGTTTTCAACTGCCCCTGCAAATATTCGCTATCATATCCAAGACAGGCGTTATGTGAAGGAGAAACATAAGTTACCTTTCCGCTTTTATCCCATAAGGCAATTAAGTCTAATGTATTTTCCGTAATCAGCCTATACTTCGCTTCACTTGCTTTCAATTCCTTTTGAGCAGCTTTTTTGTCCGTAATATCAACAACCGAACCCACAACTTCCACTACCCTTCCTTGTTTTTGAATCGGCCTTAACATGACTAGGCATGTTTTCTCTCTATCTGGATACGTCAGCTCGTACGTAACCTCTTTGCCTTTCCATGCCTCTTCATAGCAGAAAACCGCCTTCTGACTACGTCCTTCTTTAACAACTGCCACAGCGTTCTGGTTTATCACCTCTTCTGGAGCAATACCGATGCAGTTAGGCAATTGTCCTCCGTAAAGAGTATGATGATATCTTTTATTTTTCTTTCTGAACTTAAAAATATATCCCTGATGCTCCCGTATCGTATCCAGCAACTCCTGTCTTGACGCTTGGAGAAGCCGGAGCTTTCTGTCAGTTCGCAGGAGATATTGCATAAATTTGAATGCAAAAATGGAGCCAGTCGTAAAAGCAAGTCCGTATGCTAAAATAACCTGCTTTAAGATAAGCATTTCATTAGTCAGAATAGCAAATATTGTTACATTTTGTATATAAACATACATTATCATAATGCCGTATTTGATCCTATCGGGCTGGCGCAGATTTGAGAAAAGTCCGCAAATCAAAGCGGTTACAATCAACTGTAAAAACACGAGAAATACTCCACTGTCAAATCCGGTAAATAGGTATTCTATCATTCCGATGATTAAGGCTGCGATCAAAGCAGGCACCCATCCACCATATAAGGCCGCCAGCATCACGGGGATATGCCGTAAATCGATGTAAAACAGTTCGATTTTCCAAACATAGAATCCGACCAATGCCGTTCCTATTACCCCATACACCACTCCAAGAACCATTCGTTTCCGAATGGGTGAAGCAGCGTTTATATCGTCACTTTTAACGCACTGCTGCCCTATAAATAGAAGAGAAAGCATAATAGCCAAATTGACAAAGAGTTCGCGTAACATTAGAAAAGATATCCTTCCGTGTAAAATTGCGGATTGATTTTTGCCTACACTTCTATACAATAACACAGGAGTATTTTGCGCTCCTAGAGTTATAACACAACTTTTTGCTTGATTCCGCGTTAGTTTTTTTAATAAACAAAAGACGCGGTTTGCCTGAAAGCAAAGTCCGCGTCTTTTGTTCGTGTTCATCGTTTCACTTTATCCCGCCTTAGCAGGCAGTAATCCCCTCACCTCAAGACTTGGAGAAAACGAGGAAGTATATGTGGAGAATAAACTGCCTCTAAAGGTCCGATATGTTCAACTAACACTCAGTGCAGGATGAAACCCTCCCCACTCAGTGAAGTTTCACCTTATCGAACCCAACCGTGCACAATCGGGTAATGGAACGGCTTTTCCTGCAATGCCCGAATAATTCCTTTAATCGGATAATAGATAGCAATAATCGAAAAAATCGGTACGAGAACAAAGCCGATGAGCACAATCATCAGGAAGGAGGAAATCGCAATCGCTACCCCCATTAAGATATGGAATAGCAACGCCTCCATCGCTTTTTCTTTAATATATGGCTGATCAGATAGAAAATAAAACAGCAACGGTACGAGAACGGGCGCAAAAAATGTACTCCCATGGATAACGATGCAAGCTGGTTTCGGATTCATAAGGATATCCCCCTTAGCTTTCTTCTCTTTTCATACTATTTTATACGCAGGAAAACAGCCTGCGTTTCAATTTTAACCAAATTATTGTAAAATATAAGTACCTCAAAATCACCCTCAGGAGGAATGACAATGATTACATGCGAAACATGTGGGAGGACGAATCAGGGTCAGGAAGTGGGCCAGCATTGGATTTGTGGGGATTGTAAGGTAGCCGAGACAACTGAGGCATCAAAAGCACAGGCACAACAAATAAAAGACACAAGAAATGTACACTGACTAACTATAACAAAAGAGCCCCTATACAGAGGCTCTTTTTCTTTATTCAAACAAATGCAATCTGCGAATCCGTTCCGCCGCTTCTTCAAGACGTGGCTCCTCAACAAGCAGGCCGACACGCACATAGCCTTCGCCCTGTTCACCGAAGCCGATGCCCGGTGCCACCGCTACCTGCGCTTCATTCAGCAAGACATCTGCAAATGAAGAGGAAGTATAGCCCGCAGGTACCGGAAGCCAGGCAAAGAAGGAGCCAGGCGTCGGCTGCGCTTTCCACCCAATCCGATGCAGGGCATTATACAGCGTATTGCGGCGTGATTCGTACATCGCGCATAAATCATATACACATTGCTGCGATGCAGTCAGCGCTTCAACAGAGGCCATCTGAACGGCGCCGAACAAGCTTACAAAATAATGATCTTGATACAGATTAATCAACCGTACAACCTCGGGATTTCCGAGAGCGAATCCAACGCGCCACCCCGCCATATTGTATGATTTGGACAGCGTATAGACCTCAATACCAACATCTTTCGCATCTGGATGAGACAGGAAACTAGGAGGAGTTACACCGTCAAAACCAATCGCGCCATAGGCGTAGTCATGAATCAGCAAAACTTCATTGTCACGGCAAAATTTTACTGCTTCTTCAATGAATGCACGCGGCGCCACCGCGCCGGTTGGATTGTTCGGATAGTTAAGGAACATCATTTTCGCCCGCTGTGCCACGTCTGGGGCAATTTGCGTAAAATCCGGAAGAAATCCGTTCTCTTCACGAAGCGGCATCATTTCCATTACGCCACCCGCCATGGCAACGCCGGACCAGTAATCCGGATATCCAGGGTCCGGCACGAGGCAAACATCACCTGGATTGAGGAAAATGTTACTTAATTCAACTAAGCCTGCCTTACCGCCGAACAGAATAGCAACTTCTGTCTCCGGATTCAGCTGTACACCGCGCTCCTGTTTATACCAGTACGCGATAGCCTCTTTTAGCTCCTTGCGTCCCTGAAATGGCGAATATTTATGATTCAGCGGATTTTCCGCCTCTCGCTGAAGTGCAGCGACAATATGGGAAGGGGTAGGTTTATCCGGATTCCCCTGTCCGAGATTGATTACATCGTATCCCGCTTCCACCTGTTTTTGCACTTTTCCTGTCAGCCCGGAAAAAAACTGGACTGGCAGGCGATTCATCGCCTCTGAAGGCTGAAATCGCAATGCTTTCATTGCCCTGCCCCTCCCCTATTCTCAGCTCTCTTTTCTCTTATATACCTTTAGTCTTTACGCAGTGAACGTGCAATCCGGTTACCCGCTGTTTGCAGCAACTGCACCAATACAATTAGAATAATAACTGTTAGAACCATAACAAGCGTTTCCCAACGCTGGAAACCGTACCGATATGCCAGGTTCCCCAGGCCACCCGCACCAATAATACCAGCCATGGCGGTAGCATCGATCAAGCCGATAACTGCAATGGTCAGAGATAGTACAAGAGCAGGGCGCGATTCTTTAAGCATCACATTAAAGATAATCTGACGGCGAGTAGCACCCATCGCCTGGAACGCTTCAATAAGTCCTGGGTCTACTTCCAGCAAAGCTGATTCCATCAGACGCGCGATATAAGGTGCTACATACACGACCAGCGGCACAATAGCACCCTCTACACCAATGAAGGTGCCGATAAGCATCTTAGTAAACGGAATCAAGGCAAACAGCAGAATGATAAACGGAACCGACCGGATGATATTAATAATCGTGCTTGTAATCTGATAAAAAATCGGCTGTTCAAAAATATGACCCGGTCGTGTAATCACGAGCAGAACGCCAAGCGGAATCCCAATAATGGTGCCTAAGAAAATCGACCACCCGACCATATACAACGTTTCCTGTAGCGCAGGTAAATATAAATCCCAATGCGGATCCATACCGTTAAACATGGTGAATCACCTCCGCCTTTATTCCTCTCTCTGCCACATACTTTAATGCTTCATCAAGCACTGCAGCCTCTCCGCTCAGCGAAATAACGAGATAGCCGAACGTTGTTTCCTTTACTTGCGTAATATTGCCGATTAAAATATTGGGCTTTAGATGAAATTTCTCTGTCAACTCAGCCAATACAGGGTGCCCCGTACTTTCACCAATGAATGTGAGACGCACAATCCGACTACCTGGCGCATGTTGAACACGTTCAAGAAAGCCCGGTGGTAATTGATCATCAAAAATATTACGGATAAAGTTTTTAGTTGTTTTCGTTTTTGGACTAGAAAAAATCTCTAGCACAGAACCCATCTCAACAATGTTTCCTTCCTCCATTACGGCTACGCGATCACAAATCTTTTTCACCACATGCATTTCGTGGGTAATAAGCATAATGGTAAGATTATACTTCTGATTAATATCAAGTAATAGATCGAGAATCGACTCCGTGGTCTGCGGATCCAGTGCAGACGTCGCTTCGTCGCACAGCAAAATCTCCGGATCATTCGCGAGAGCCCGCGCAATCGCCACTCGCTGCTTTTGACCGCCAGATAATTGCGATGGATATGCCTGCGCACGGTTGGATAAACCAACTACTTCGAGCAGCTCGGTCACTTTCTTTTGGATGACTTCTTTAGACGCCTTGTTTAATTTAAGCGGCGCAGCCACATTATCAAATACCGTGGCAGACGAAAGTAGGTTAAAATGTTGGAAAATCATGCCGATTTTGCGGCGTGCCTTACGCAGTTCTCCCGATGAGAGCTTGGTTAAGTCCGTGCCGTTTATGACTACCTCGCCCGACGTTGGACGTTCGAGCAAATTGATGCAGCGAATCAGCGAGCTTTTACCGGCACCACTAAATCCGATGACCCCGAAAATTTCGCCTTTTTCGATTTCAAAATTTGCGCTTTTAATCGCGTGCACTGCATTCGTTCCGCTGCCGTACACTTTCTCCAGATTGCGGACTGAAATCAACGCTTTCCCTCCTTGCAAACGATTGTACTTATCTTCATACAAAAAACCTCTTTTGCGCAGACAAAAGAGGAGAATCCATTCTCTCTTATCTATCGAACACATGCATTGCGGCCGAATCCCTATATACAGGAAGGGATGCTGTGGCTAAACGCAACAATAAATAATGTAATGCATTTGTGCAAGTAAAGTCAAATAAAAAATACCCGGCAATCCGCCGGGTTAACCATAGAAAAGTATTCTCTACCTCCCCATTACCGCCTTGTCGACAAGCGATACGATAACCTCTTGTTCCTCCTGCATAATGTCCCCGATATGATACCAACTATGCTTAAATGCGATGCTGCGAGAGTTACGCAACGTGGACAGCAATTCCTCCACGTCAGTTAATTCAATTACATATTCATCCCCGTCTTCATCCAAAAATCTAACTCGCATATGCATCTCCCCCTACTACATACATTACGACAAAAACCTCATTTTTACCTCGTTAAAAAGGCATAAATCACTCCCTTATGTACCCACAATTATAGTCGCCAAAACAATGAAGAAAAACTTGCGGGCGTTGCCGCTCGTCCTTTTTCCACACAGAAGCCAAACGGCCGCTTTCTGTCACTTCGGGCGGACCAACAAAACATCTGGGTATCTCAAATGAGGGAGACAGTTGTCGGTCTTTTTCGCCCGCTGTGCCACGCGCTCCACAGGTAAAAAGAAAGGTTTGGCACACGCCTCGCGAGCTTTTCAAGTGATACAATCGGAAGAGAGTGTATGTTGCTTTCTTGCTTTATAGCGACATATACTTTCTTAATCTGTAAAAAAGAAGGGTGCCCCAAAGTTACTTTTGGGACACCCACAGGTTGCCTTCTTTCAAGCGATTACTCGCTGTCAGGCATTAAAGAAACCGGTCGTTGTGGTAAGAAGGTAGAAATGGCATGCTTGTATACCAGCTGCTGCTTTCCTTCTGTATCAATCACAACCGTAAAGTTGTCGAATGCTTTTACAAGTCCGCGCAGCTGGAATCCATTCACAAGGTAAATGGTTACAGGAACGTTTTCCTTGCGCAGATGGTTCAAAAACGTATCTTGAATGTTAATGGTATTTGCCATAGTAATACCTCCTATATTTATCTTTATAGAGGATGTTCAAAAAGTCCGGGAAACAGAACTGCGAATTTCTGCGTTGCATTGTCCCTCTGCTGCTCACGTAGTTTCCTCTACGCTCCGCTGCTCGGGTCTACTGCGTCTTGAACTTCACGGCTCTGTTTGTCCTCCTTTTTGAACAAGCTCTTATAACTTTTTTATTATATTCGTCGCTTAACTGAACTTTCCTGCCACCGTCTTGTAAATTGCTTCATATGCAGATACAGGTATATCTTCACCCACAGGGGTTACATCAAACCAGACGATGTCTTTCATAGCGCGGAACCAGGTAAGCTGACGCTTTGCAAAATTTCGGGTTCGTTTCTTTAGAAGTTCAATTGCTTCTTCACGTGTTATAGCTCCGTTGAGATAAGCGAACATTTCCTTGTAACCGAGCGCTTGCATGGAACGTAACGATGCATCATAACCTTGTGCCATTAAGGCTTTCACTTCTTCAATCAATCCTTCTGCAATCATGATATCCACGCGTCGATTAATGCGCTCGTACAGAAGGGCTCGGTCCATGTTCAGACCGACAAGCAATAAGTCATATGGTGATTCTTCGCTCCGTGACTGATACTGTGACATCGGTGTCCCGGTAACATGATAAATTTCCAGCGCCCGGATAATCCGCTTTACATCATTCGGATGCAAGCGTCCCGCTGTTTCTGGATCAATAGCCAAAAGCTTTGCATGCAGCGCTTCTCTTCCATGTGTCTCAGCAAAAACGGTCAACTCTTCACGATATGCCTCGTCTTCACCTGCCGTAGAGAATTTATAATCGTACAGCACAGATTGCACATACAATCCGGTCCCCCCTACAAGCATGGGCAGCTTACCACGGTCATTAATATCAGTGATACGTTCTGTGCACAATTGTTGAAACTCGGCGACCGTTACTTCTTCATCCGGGTTACGGATATCGATCAGATGATGCGGGATAATAAGTCGCTCGTCTTCTGTCGCTTTCGCTGTACCTATGTCCATACCACGATAGAATTGCATGGAATCGCCGGAGATAATCTCTCCTGCAAACCGCCGCCCTAATTCTAGACTAAGCGCAGTCTTACCTACTGAGGTCGGGCCGACGATCGCAAGTACTCTTTCCTTTTGCTTGCTCATCTCGTTTCGCCTCCAACCTCAATGATACCGTATGTAAAAGCCCGTTCCATTCTTTTGAAGCGTATAAATCCAAAACCCTCAAAATCCGGGCTCTCCCGATGGTTTTTCATCACAACACGCCGACGGGCCACCCGTTTCGCTTCTTCTACAGCCGCATGCGAGAGCTTCTCATAATTAGCAAACGGCCGAAGTGGGGCAATGCTCTCAGAAGTCGCAATCGCCTGAAAAAACATCGGATCAAAATAGACGATATCAAAACTATTATTTTCACATTGCCGCAAAAAAGTCAAATGATGCATGGGCACTACTTTGATGCGCCGCATCGCCTCCTCCGCTTCCTTCAAAGGGCTTTCGTACCGCTTCAATCCCTCCTCGACAATAATGCCGGGAATACGCTCCGATTCGAGCCCTACAATGCGCCCCTCCGTACCTACAGCAAAAGATGCGACTATGGAATCAGCTGCAAGACCCAGCGTACAATCAAGAAATGAATCGCCTTTACGCAAGCCACATGCCTGAACCATTACGTCAGTATCGCCGCTCAGCAGCCTTTTTATACGAAGCATCGCCATGCCTGGGTGAAAGAAAAACGGTTCCGGCGCTTCTTTGCTATATGCCCGAAGACCGTTATCGGTGACGACAAGGACGTGATTGCTCATCTCATGCAATCGGGCAACAGACATTTTTTTTCGTTCTACGAACCGCACGCCGAATTTACAAGCAAGCGTTTGGGCTTGTTCCTGTATTTCAGGCGATGCTTCGTGCCGTGTAGTCACTATCATGTTTCTTTCTCACTCGTTCCCTTGTCTATGTCTTCTCTGGTAACAAATCTCATCATACCTTATTTTTCCCGTAAAGAAAACCTGCTTATTCACCAGTTGGGGGCGCTTGTAACACCGCTTTGCTTCCACGATAGCCACGACTATTCAAAAAGAAGAACCGGGTAGGAAACGATGAAGAGCGAATAATCAAGCCCGCAACGCGCTTCACCATCGGCTGGCGCTGTACTTTGCCGTCAGATAAATAAAGTCCGAGAAGCCCGTCTATGATCATGCTATGAAACTTGCGATCTGGCAGCAGCCGGATATGTTCCTTTGCTTCCTGCACAATATAGTGAATACGCTCGTAAATCGCTTGCTCACTATCATAATAAGCAATAAAATTCAAATCACCGCCGACCTCATCTTCTTCTAGATCGATTAAATAGTCGAGCAAAATATGAAGAGAGCATATCCATGGAAAATAGGCTTTTTTCATAAGTTGAATCCGGTCCCGAAAAATATTCGGATATGAGGCCAATTGAAATAAATGAAACAAACCGAGGGTGGAACCGGCGGCAGCTGCGAATTCGTTCCAGGCTAGCTCCGGTGCCTTCTGCCTGTGCTCCTTCCACCATGTCAGTAGCCGTTCTTCCCGTTGCTCTTTAATTACATGCTTATGTACTTGCAAATCGCAATACAACGAAGCCAATTCGTAGATGTCTTTCTGTACGATAGAGTAGCTAGGAAGTTTCCTTATTTCCTCATGGCAAGCGAAGACCAGTGATTTTAAATAACCTCCGTCATCCTTCTCTTTATTGAATTCATAGTAATCCACCTGAGAGAACGTGCCAGATACCGCATCCCGCATCGCTTGGTGCAGTCGCTCGAAATTCTCTGCCCCAAGCGAAGTGGAGCGATCACACAGATTATCTAAATAATCGCTTATCGTCTGGTATGCTACGATAAGTCGAATAAGCGAATCCTTATGTTCCATATGAGCGGCTGCATACACCGAACCGCCTTCACAATGAAACAGCTTATTACTAATACTATCTAAAGCCTGCTTGCGCAGCTCAGCATCGGGAATTTGTTCTGCTCGCTCACGCCAGCGTCCCACTTCCATACGAACGGTGGGAAAAATATACCGATATAAGCGATACATTAAACGCAAAGGTCCTTTTGGATACAAGTCGTTCACCACCTTCTGCTAAAATCACTCCGTCATCTCCATTGTAACCTTATCTGCCAAGTTTTTTACATTTCACTTAGATTTTCTTGTATAAAAAAAAGAACCGCAAAATTTAATCGTATACGGTTCTTTCCTCGTTTTCAATATTAGGATGCAGGACTTCCTGGATTCAAGTTGTTTTGTAGTAACCCCTGTACTTCGGCAATTTGATCCGCTGTAGCCTGTGGTACAACGTAGTAACCGTTTTTCTGCATGGTTACGAAGATATGTTGCTGATTTGCTATGGCAGTCTCCAGGCAACGCTGGTAAATGGCGCGCAGCTCATCATGGCTCGTCTCAAGCATTGTGTTCGCAATGCTTCGGCACCGTCCTTTTTCAAGCTCCAGGCACAACTGCATCATCTCACGATCCGTTAGCCCGCGTCCATCAATATTGTTAGGCATCGTATTCCTCCTTTCGTATCCAGGTTACTGTACGTGATTCGTACGGTTAAAATACTGAGAGAGTTCGGCGATCCGCAACTGATGCTGCTCCGCCATCTGCTCAAGTAATTCACGAGTGGATGTATCCTGACACTGGGATGCACACCAGTTTAAGGTTTTTCCCGTAATCTGCTCTGCACGCAGCTCGTCTTCCATCATCGTCAGTTCCCTAATCGTAAGTTGATTCACTCTCTTCCACCTCCCTCTCATTCTTTCCCACTATCCTTCTGTAGTATTTTCCGTTTTTTCTATCGTATACATGGATTTCCACCAAATGAAAAAAGCGTACCTTCTGCAAAGAAAAGGTACGCCTGTATACTGTTACCGATCCTGATTGTAGTTATGGGCTCTATCGATGAACGGGTGATGACTATCACGTGTCGTATCGCGTACAACCAGCACATATTCCCCGTTGCCGAGCCTCTTTTCCAGCTCATTGATATCCTCCTCGGATACTCCGAGATGTTCCATCTGATTTCCTATCTTCTCTTCATCAGAGCGAAGCCAGTTTTTCATCGAATCCCACAAACCTACCTCAAGCCATTCAACATTATGTGTACGATTCACCTCATTCAGCTTGCGCTGCTTGTCAGTATTTGCAGCTAAAATATAAATATCTTCCTGCTTGTAGCCGTATGCTCTCAATTCCTGGATGTCATGCTGTAATTTTGTCTCATCATTGTAGACACGCGCGGTTGTTTGCGGTTCTCGCATAATCTTGTCTTCCTCCTCATTTCCATATGATTCGCTATTATCTTTTATTCCTTTACCTCTAAAACAACCGGCAAAAACAGCGTTTTATTGCAGGACATAACACTCGTTCCTATGGTACCATCTAGATAATTCCAGATGACAAGGAGGTTTGACTGTGAACCGATCTGCTTCCTCAGCGTTATTGCAAAATGGACCTTTCTATATTTCTACAGACAAACGTTGGATTGATGAAGATATGGTTTTCTTTTATTTAAGCAAGCAATCTTATTGGGCACGAGGCATCGCTCGGGAGACTGTGCACAAATCAGTCATCCATACGCCGCTATGCTTTGGTGTTTATCTCGGCGTACCGGGTAATGCGGAAAGCCGACAAGTGGGATTCGCCCGCGTTATTTCTGATTTGGCAACATTTGCCTATCTTGCTGATGTATTCATTCTTGATACCTACCAAGGGGAAGGACTTGGCAAATGGCTCATCGATACGATTATCCGCCACCCGGATCTGCAAGGCTTACGTCGCTTTATCCTGGCTACTCGTGATGCACACAGCTTATACGGCGGATTCGGCTTCGCACCGCTTGCCGCTCCAGAGAAAATGATGGAACGACTTAGCGCAAACCTCTCCATTCCGTCCACCTAGCAACAATGTCGAAACGATACGTGCAACGAACCATCAGTCGGGGATGAAGAACTCCCCTACTGATGATGGAGGTTTTATTTTATAAGCATCCGTTGAAAAAAATCATCGGCACACATATTCTCTTTTAATGTTGGACAGTTGCTCTCCGTACTTTCAATCGTCCAACCGGCTACCTTCGTTCCACAGATTACTGCTTCCTCTAATGGCAAGCCGCGTATCATCCCCATCACCGTACCGGAGAAAAACGCATCACCTGCGCCCGACGAGTCGACCAATGTAACAGGGAATACAGGTTGGTGGCCCATCCTTTCACTACGACTGTCATAGTATACCGCACCCATCTCACCCAAGGTCACTACCATGGATACTAAACCTGTACGATGCACGAAGTCTGCCAATGCATGCGATTGTTCTTCGGTATCCATATGGGTAAAGTCCAGTCCAAGAAGCATATCAGCTTCATAGTTATTGCAAATAAAGCACTCTAGCCCCATCAGAAGATCGGGATGTTTCATGACAACTTCCAGATTTCCCGGAATACCATATACAGGCCGGTCGTATTGTTTCGCCAGCGACAGCACGCGTCGGGCAATTCTCTCATTGAGGTCTAATTCTAGCACGACATGAGAAGATGCTCGCACAAGCTCTTCCCCCCGCGCCTCCATCATAGTCTCCAATGCGCTTAACACTGGCATCTGGGAAATGGATCCAGCCAAATTCCCGTGCTCATCCAGAATCGCCAGCCACATTCCCATTCCCTGTGCCGGACATGGTTGCACATACTCGGTATCAATGGACAAATCTTTAAGGCGCATCATTACTTCCTGGCCAAGTCCGGAGTCATCCACAGAAGACACAAATGCGATCGGAAGGTCCAGATTGGCCAAGTTCTCTGCCACATTACGTCCGACACCACCGTGCACGAATTGTACATTACCGATGTTGCGCGTATCCGGTTGATAGTTTTGTCTAGCAAATCCCTTACAATCCACGAAGATTGTTCCAATAACCGAAACTAATTCTGTCATAGCGTTAAACCCCTTTATCTCAATTATCTTTAATACATTCATTAAAAATAGGCCGCCCCAAGAGGCAGCCGGACAATCATCCATTTCTCTTTGACGACCTAACTATATTAAGAATACGTTAAAATTTCAAGAAGAAATCATAAAGGAAGCATACCGAAACATAGAAGCAGCACAATGATGCTGCTTATCAGGACGACAGCTGTTTCCTTGCGTCCATCCTTTTTTGTACGAATAAGCGGAACTTTGATCAAAGGAGGAAACGGATGCAAATAGCGTATCCCGGCCACAGTCAATGTATCAGCCAGAAGATGCGATGCATAGCCACACACTGCCGAAAGAAACAGTCCTCTCATCCCGAGAGACGCCTCAGCATAAAACCATACATATCCCCAAGCCGACAGCGCCCAAATCGTATGCGTATATGTACGATGGGAAAAGTGCGGAACAATAGCGATAAACAATCCCAGTCCAAGCACCCATGCATAATCGGAATGCAACACTTCATAAGGAAATCGTTTCAAACTAAGCATTTTTTCGCCAAATTGCAAATAGATTGCACTTCCCATAACCAACAGGCCGAGTAACGTAACCATCCATTTACGTGAAGCATGATCCCTGAATATGAAGCCAACTCCGAGAAACATCAGCCCCATGAATGCGGTAAGAAATTGTCCGTTGCGTGTATCCGGAAAATAGCTTAGCAAAATAAGGAGAACACCAATATACCCGGAGAATAAGCGAATGAAGCGCAATGGACGATCTGTCAGTTTACGCGTCAAAAGTCCATCCGAATCCAAATCAGGCACCAACGCGGAGACGGCTGCCACCATTACCGCAGCGGCGCCGTCTATCATATCGGCTCCCGTTAGCTTTGCCACCGCTACGCCAGCAAGGGCACCAAGCGCCAGATGGCTCCTGCCCATCATACTTTCGCTCCCTCCTCTTTACTACAAAGAAGCATCTATTTGCCCAGCGCTTCCGTTACACGCACCAACTGTTGCGCCATATCGTTTAATTTCGTTCGGCTGTCTTCGTGTACAAGTTCACAACGATCGTTATAACATACTGCATCGGTAATGTACTGCTCAGGCAATACGAATGCATACAAGGCACGTAATACGGTACGTAAATCATTCAATGCATTAATTCCACCTTTGCCTCCGCCTCCGACAGCTGCAATCATCGCCGGCTTGCCACGGAAGTAATCCCCGTTCAAAAAGTCAAAAGCATTCTTCAATGCACCGCTCATACCACTATGATATTCCGGCGTGCAAACAAAAAAGGCATCTGCCTCTTCCGCATATCGTGTCAATTGCATAACATTCGGATGCTCTGCTTCCGTACCGCCTTTATATATCGGAAGTTCATGTATACCCGCATCAAAAAACAAAACATCTACGCCCAGCTGTTCCAGATGATTTTTTATTGTTTGGGCCAATCCTCTCGTATTCGATTTCTCTCGTGCACTGCCGGCAACTACCATAACTTTCATATTCTATCATCCTCTTTCATTCTGATTGCAACTTTTTATTTGTAACAATTCTAAATAAATAAAAAGTGCAAGTCAAGCTATCATCAAAAAATGATGAAAGTTTCCTATATAAATTACACTTGATATTTTGACAGGGTAGCGTGGTTGGAAGGAGGCGATTCATACGCCAATCTCCCTTTTTTCAGCCAGATATATATCACCTGGCTTCTTCTCTCTGTCTTTTCCTATCTTCCTTCCATACTAGGATATCTTAAGGTAGACACTTCGGTACAATCACGGTATACTCATACTCGCTGCGGTGATTCCGCTTCTTGTTCTTCTTATTTTAAAGCATGCATGTGGAAGGAGTTACATAATGAAACCTACCGTACGCCTTACATTTATGGCACTATTGACAGCTATCGGAACCTTAGGCTCAAGCTTTCTCTGGTTCCCTGCAGGCGTCGCCAAAGCATACCCGGTACAGCACGCCATTAATGTTATTTCTGCCGTTCTGCTTGGTCCTGGCGCGGCCATTACTATCGCCTTCATGATTGGATTGGTACGCAACATGCTTGGCCTTGGTACGATACTGGCTTTTCCGGGAAGTATGGTCGGTGCCTGGCTTGCCGGATATCTTTACCGCAAAACCCGTCGTGCATCCGGCGCAGCCATAGGCGAAGTAATAGGAACGGGAATCATTGGCTCCTTGCTGTCGGTGCCTATCGCAGTTCTGCTGTTGGGTAAGCATCTTGGCATTTTTGCATTCATTCCTCCGTTCCTTATTAGCAGTCTGACCGGTGCAATTCTCGCGCTTATTCTGCTTCCGCTGCTCAAGCGAACACCGCTCGGCAAATACTATAAAAAATAGCCGCTATTCCCGGCAAATCCGGTCGGCAGCGGTCCAACCAAAAAGAGCATTTCTATGCTCTCCGCTGCCCCTCATGTTATTTATGCTTTTCGTCTTTCTCTTCTTTTTTGTATAAAGGCATGCTGACAGTCACTTTTGTGCCTTCTCCCTTTCGGCTCTCGATATGCAACATTCCCTTATGCAGTTCTATAATTTCCTTGCAAATCGCAAGTCCCAGTCCGCTTCCCGCTTGCTTCGTCTCCCCTTTATAAAACTTCTCTGTCACCCGTCTTACTTCCTCTTCATTCATGCCTTCCCCGTTGTCTTGCACCTCCAACAGAGCCTGTCCTTCTTCCGAATACACAGTAACCGTCACTGCACCATCCACAGGCGTAAATTTATACGCATTATGCACCAGATTAACGAGCACCTGCTTTATCCGATTACTATCTCCGAACACAGGTAAAGGTTCCGCTGCTGTTCGTACTGTTAACTTCAACTTCTTATTCCTCTCGTGAAAGCCGAACTGCTCTCCGACTTCTGTTGCAAGCGTACGCAAATCAAACACAACTAGATCCATCTTCATTTCTCCAGCCTGAAGCCTGGAGAAATCCAGTAAATCTTCTACCAAACCAATAAGACGATCGGTCTCCTTTGCCATTACACTAAGGCCCAGCATCGTCTCCTCATAATCGCGCAGATTTCCTGATAAAAGCGTCTCACCCCATCCTTTGATCGAAGTCAGTGGTGTGCGTAATTCATGAGAAATAGAAGATATGAAGTTATTTTTCAACTTATCCGTTTTCGTAATTTCATCTGCCATATAATTCAGCGTCTCTGCCAGAGCCCCTACTTCGTCATCATGCTGCTTAACAGCACGTGTCGTAAAATCCCCTCCAGCCATCCGCTCGGCCACTGCCGTTACCTCTTCAATCGGTCTTACGATTCGCTTGGCCAGAATGATACTGAACGCGAACGCGAATGCAACGGCCAGCATACCAATAAGCAGGGCAATACCTGTAATGTTGCGTACCGTCGTATCCAACATTTCGGCCGATACCGTATACCGCAAAACACCAAGTGTTCTAGAACCTGTTCGAAGCGGATTCGAAACCGCGATAATGCTCTCTCCTGTATCGGGGGAAAATCCCCGCCACGTTCCGGTTTCGCCTGACAAGGCGGTTTTCACGTCAGACGTATTGATTTGCTGCCCGGACGATCCATATGAGGTCATAACGGTCGTATAATCCCAATCAATGACCTCGAAGATGGGAAAATCAGATCTCGCGTCAGATTCAAAAATATATTTGGCTTTTTCTTTCACGTTATATGAAAAAGCGTATTTGTTGTAGTAGGCTGTCGCCACCGCAGCCTGGTTCTGTAGTGAGTCCATTGCGCTGCCATAGTAATATTGCCGAACTGCAAACAAAAACAGCGCTTCAAGAACAAGTGTAATTAAGAGAATAACGATACCGAAATTACGGACAATACGTCCTTTAATCCCCTTCATGCTTTCCTTCCCGCCTCCACATATAACCAAATCCCCAAATCGTTTCAATGTATTGTGGATGGGAAGGATCTTCTTCAAGCTTTTGACGGAGTCTTCGAATGTGAATATCTACCGTTTTTAAATCTCCGATATAATGCCTTCCCCATACCATATTAACGATATCGTCCCGGCTCACTGCCGTATTGGCTTTCTCCATAAGCAACTTTACAATAGCAAACTCTTTTGGAGTCAACTCTACTTCTTCTTCCCGTTTATACAATGTCCGCTTATCCAGCGAAAGCAGAAAGGGAGCTAGAGCAATCGTATTGGAGGCAGAAGATTCTCCGTCCAGGTTTACACGTCGCAACAGCGCATTTACGCGCGCGAGCAGCTCTGCAGTTCCAAACGGTTTCGCAATATAATCATCCGCCCCACAGCCAAGTCCTTCTACCTTATCTTGTTCCTGACTTTTCGCTGTCAGCATAATAATGCCCAGACGAGGATTCTGTTCGCGCAATATTCTACACACATCAAAACCGCTAATACCCGGCAGCATAACATCAAGCACTGCCAAAGAAAAATCCGAATGCTGCTCGGCAATGCGAAGCGCTTCTTCACCTGTGGCCGCCTCTACAATCTCAAATCCCTGACGCTTTAAAATAACGCGTACAAACCCTCGAATACTCTCTTCATCTTCCAGCAATAACACTTTTGTCATCGTATTTCTCCTTACAGTTTCATTTAAAAACGGATTGTCTGAAATAAGCTTTCTATCTCCTCTTGCGATAACTGCATCTGGTCATATTCTTCCTTAGCAGAATCCGAAAGCCTCAGGGGTTGCTCGGGAAGGTATGCAATAAACACGTAATCGCCCGCATTCTGCAAACGAATGTAAGACATCCCCTTCTCTGCAAGCTCTTTCTCTTTGTTTTTCCAGATGCCCCGCGCATAATATTCAACGGTCGCCAGAAGCGGCAACTGCTCGGCCACATCTTTCTGCCCAGTATAATAAAAAGATACGGAGCCACTATTCTCTTTCTCTTCCGTCTGAAGTGTTACTTTCCCCGTCCAGTTACTCGGAAAATCAAAACGAAAGCCGATTTCATAATTGTTGTAGTTCTCATGTACAGGCATAAGGCCTGCTTTTCCGTCCCAGCGGCTCCAGGATGTAATCCATGGCATATTTGCCATTGCGATGTCGTCTTCCACTCCGGGCGGCTCGATAAGTGTAGCAATTTCCATAATGCCGTCATGATTGATGTCTTCACTCGGAACGCTGTATGCTTTCCATGTCTTTTCACTAGCTTCCTCCGGTCGTCCCGCTGTAAATACATTCCTAAGCTTTCCATTCTCCATGATCAATAAATCGGTGTACGCTGAATGCGCACCGACCCCAACATCAACGAAAACCCCCCACTTCTCTCGTGTAGCACGACCGATCTCTACCTGTTCATAGCCATTAATCGTTCCGTCCATCGGCAGCGTGTCGACAACTGTATACGAACCGTTCTTCATCTTATAGACTTGTGCCTGCGCAGTCAGCTTTTCCCGATCATGCAAAAATACGACAAGTTCTGCCGCCTTGTCTTCATCCAGATTACCAACCGCTACTTCTGTGTACGGGCGATTTAGCAACGGTTTCAATTTATCTCCTTGCAATGCATAGACGATTAAATCATTTGGTTCTATCGCTTCCTCGCTACCGATTCCCATAATAATATCTAACGTCCCATCTCCTGTTACATCCTGGTAATCTGCATAGTACAATGTCTGGCCTATATTCTGCTCAGCGATTATCCGTTTCCATTCGTCTCCTTCCCTACGCAGTACCAGGATATATATCGCATAATCATCTTTTTTGGTTTTATAAAAAGCTATCGCTTCTTCTTCTCCGTCGCCATCCAAGTCCTTTAGCTCAATCGGGCTTGTCCTCTCCGGCTTCGAGGGAGCCAGCAACTTTGCCCCTGACGGCAAGGCTCGTATCACAGCCTGGTAAATCGCCCTCTGCTCGTCTTTGGCATTCGGCGTCTTCATTAAATGACTTGGCTCTGTCAAGACTGCGCACCCACTGATGAGCGCCAGCACAGCGGCAAGACATACCCATCGTCCAATTCTTTTTTTCATTATAAAAATCTCCCTTATTCTTCCGGTACAAAACCTTACTTTATTATTATAGTGCTCCGCTTACTGAAATCGTTGCAAAAAAGTTAAAATGCCTCTTATTGTATCATAACAAAGAAACCCGCCAGCTTGTCTGACGGATTTCTTTTGTCCATATATCAATTATTCTGTTCCATTTTGCTTACCTTCTCCTTTAACCATTCATTCTCCGCCTGTAGCCTGCCATTCTCTGCCTGCAATTCAGCCATCTTAACGAGCAAATCATAATTTTGTTTTTCCAAATGTGTAACTCGTGTCTGCAAGCGTAAAATTTCTTCCTGAATATCGTCAATAAAATGTATTTTTTCTTCCAATTGATTTCGCTGGCGACCAATAAAAAAATCAATCAGCTTTCCGATTACTCCACCTAGCACAACGAAAAATGTAGCCCAAAAGGGATCAATATTCATAGAACCACCCCCTTTTTACTACATTTTATTCATGTCGACAACTACTGGCTTGTACTATAAATCGAAAATGAATTGCCTATTTCTTCAAAAATGAATTATAAACTATGCAAGTATACGTTGTTTTATGCATTTTTAAATAAACATATAGAAATATAAGCGAATTTCCCTCGTTTTTAAATTGGCATGATACTTGCTTATAAAATAAAGTACTGACAAGTACTCTCTTCATTTGTCACCTTCTAACCTTGGAAGCGGGCACTCCACCTTTATCCCGCTTCCTTCTTTTTTATGAATATAAGCTTGCTCAACATTATAAACTTCATTCATATATGCTGCATCCATACATTAGGATCTTCATATATTCCGAAGTTTTTCTCAACGTCTATCTTAATAGGCTGCAGTGCTCCCGGGATAATATACTGCCCCGTTTCAGGGAAACGCATGTTTGTCCACTCCTCCCACTCATTCACAGTCCCTTTAATAACCATTGATTTTTGAATCGGACATAAGATTTTTGCGCCCAGCTTCCAATGCAGCCGAATCCATGGATCGAAAGGGGCATTGTCTTCTTGATACCAATGTATGTATTTTTCGATGGGAGTTAGAGGATATTTGCTTTTTAATATAGGACGAACCGGAGCAACAAATGCCTGAAATTGATTTTTCTCCGCCAGCTTCTTCATCTCTTGCAGCAGTACCTGACTCAAGCCCTGACCTCTGTAATCAGGATGTACCGCTATTCCCAAAGCCGATAAGGCTGTTTGTTTACCGTTGGTCTTCCGCTCTTGCATTCCGCGTTCAAAAACTTGATCCCAACCCGCAGGCAAACTCTCGATTTGCCCATTCCAGGTAAAGGGAATGGAGTTTCCGACAGCGATGACTTTTTCCTTTTCGTCATACACACACACTTGCAACGAGGAGAAATCTGTTATAAGTTCTTCCCAATATGTATCTGCTATCTCATCATGCAACATAAATTCAGGCCATGCCGCCTGGTTTAATTCATATGTCTGTTCAATAAAGTCTAGCCTTTTATCCAATGTAAGTACTTTATATTTTTGTTGTTCCAATTCTACCACCCTCTCCTCCGCTTTATTCGAATACATAATTTTACCATTTGCATTATATTTTAACTTATAAATATGCTATTTCAAGAAGCATCTGCCATTCAAAAATATATCTCTTATGTGATTTTAAATAAAATGTATGTGTTTTTAGAGGATTTTTCTTTGCCTCTTTTCTACGGACCTTCCCTTCTCCAAAAATGAAGAATATATATCCGATTTCGAGTACATATTATAATTGCTACAAATTATAAGGAGGACAATAAAATGAATACACAGCGCGCTAAAGAAATCGCCGCTTCACCTGTAATGGCGAACGTTACACACGAAGGGGTTCCAATCTATATTCAATATGTCGATGAAAAAACAGAAACAGCCAGAATTTATCCTCTTAATCAGCCGGAGAATGAACAAAACGTGCCTTTACACAGCTTATTAGAGCACTAAAAGCATTTACATACAGTCGCTATTGTTTATCAAATAGAAAACTCGCGGGATAAATTCCGCGAGTTTTTTGGTATTGCTAATTAATATGCTTAGCGCTGTCATCCTGGGCTGACTCAAAACGCGCCTGAAGCTCCCCGATTTGCCGCTCCATCTCATCCACAGTCTGTTGCTCCCCATGATTTCGCGCCTGTTCGATAGCACGACGGGCATGTTCCATTGCATTGCGTGCACTGTTCATTACTTGCTTTTCATTCGGTGTACCTTCAAGCTGGCTAACAGCCTGGAATGCATTGTTTAACGATTGTTGGGCGTCCTGTACCGATTGATTACGCATCACACATTCCCCCTCTAACGTATTTGTGTCCATGACACTCTTTTTCAGTATGGGAATTTATGCGTATTTTATACGAAAACGAATCATACATAGATTACAAGCTGAATTACTGTTTTATTATCCAGGGTGTGTTTTATGATTTGACCATAGCCTGCATTAAAGGGAGCTTCCTATCGGGAAATACAGTAGATTGTACCTCGCCAATACGTATGGCTCCCATCTTCTTATAAAACCCTTCTGCATACGGGTCACTATGTATAAGAAACTTCTCTATTCCCAAGCGTTTTGCGGTTTCAATAAGATGATGCCATACATATTTTCCGTATCCTTTACCAATACCAACAGGATCGACAAAGAAATTACTTAGCTCAGCGTCTTCCATCTCATATACTAACCTATAAAATGCAACAATCTCCCTATGTACTTCAAGCACATATACATGAGAGGTGCTTATGTCTTCCTCTGTCACTTTCAAATCTTCTCGGCACGCTTTCATGAACTCATCACTATAACCCCAATAAGCCTTTGAGCGAAACGATAATTCACTTAATATATTTACATCTTCTTTACTTGCACGGCGTATCATCAAATGCCCCCTTTTTCTTCTTCCAGCTTATTATTCGTCAGAAGAGAGGTTCACCCTCTAATCCAATTTTCAGGAGCTATGTACTTTTTTGAAAGTCTCATAATCTTTTTCAATGTATTTCATAATGGTTTGCGCTGTCCTTTCATCTGTGATAGTAAAACGCTGGTTACCATCCTTTAATGCTTCATTTCCAATCACGAACTGACGTGAGTCTCCCAAATACCCGTGCCCTGGAATAGAACCTGGCCTGTATGTCGATTTCAGTTTCACAATGCTATCTTTTTTTGATCCGGTAAAGGAAGAAGACAGTTTATAAAAACGATATCCATACCAAAAAACTTCATCCCATACACCTTTTACCGTTCCTTTAGATTCTTCCGTAAATTTCAAATATGCAAAAGAGGCGTAGGGAAGGGACGGATCGGTATAATCTTTATCAAGCATCATAAACGATTTATTTACCAGCGATTTTTCACTCGCTGCCTTATTATTTATATGTATTTCAGGAATATGTTCTTTCTTATTTTCTTGAAAAAACGTTTTTTGAAAAATGCCAAATAAAAATAAACAGATACATACACTTCCTGTGATTCCTAATAACGTCCAACCGATTTTTTTCTTTTGAACATACGCCGTACCCTTCCTTAATAACAAAATAATCGCAATCATCTCTTATCTTTATGATAGGCTTATTAAACATTCTTTTCTATTTTACTTTAGCAGCAGATATAAAAAGTAACAAAAGAGTTAAACTTTATGTTCTTTATTCAGAGTAAAACGAATATTCACTCAACATATGAGGGATGGTAATCGAAAAACACGTTCCCTCTTCTTTTGTATAATAAAAAGGCATACCTATCCCTGTATCGATAATATCAATAATAAAATCGTTATTTCTTCTATGTACATTAACCTGTAAAATCCCTGCACTATTCATCGTTTCAATTCCATTTTTTATTATATTGATGAGGCATTAGTCGGCAAAAATAAAAGCCAGGTGTAAATGCCTGGCTTTCGGTCTGCTATTCTGCTTTTTTCCGCAGGCGGATGGTCCACTGATCCCCGTGTTCTTCTAATGAGAGTTGTTCATGTCCATCCTCTTTTGCCCACTCAGGGATGGTTTCTGTGGCTTTCCCACAATCAAAATGGACGCGTAGGATTCCGCCCGACTTTACTCCCTCCATTGCCATTTGTACTTTTAACAGAGGATAGGGACACACCTCACCAAGGGCGTCTAAAACTGTTTCTTCTTCATTATGCAATATTGTTTCACTCATCGTTGATTCCTCCTTGTGTTTTTTATAAAACAATTACGTGACTGTGTAGTTCTATCAAATCCAGAATCTCTTCTATTTCAACTAATTCGTATCGGGATCGAATTCCTCTGGCTTCTACATCGTCTTTTTCAGCATAGACGGGCAGCGACCATTCGTTCTGGCGGTATACAGCGTCCTGCACAAGCACAACAGTTCCATTGCCTGTCTCCGCTATAATGTCATCGGCTATTTGATCCTTTTGTTTGCTTAAAATAAAAAGTGCCTTCTCCACGAAAACTCCTCCTAATAGCGAAATACCGCATCCGCCTCGCGTACAAGACGAATCATTTCAGTACGCGACATCCGTTCTACGCCTTTGAGCAGTTCAGATTCCGTCAAACCGAGTGTATTCAGTGCTTCTGCCTCTGCAATAACCCGACGCTTCAGCATGACGAGCGCCTTGATATGCTTTTGTAATTCGTGCGCACTGACCAGCGCGGGTGTAGTTGGCAAGGCGGCGGGGGCCGCTTCACCGAAAAGCAGCACCTGTACGTCATGTTTTCCCAGTACGAGACCAACCGACATACGCAGCCCTTCCGATGTACGATGGGTATTCATTGGTGAATGTTCTATTATAACCGCTACTGACTTAGCCAAATACCATCACCCTTTCCGCTTCATTCACGATACGGGCCCAGTCAGCTTGACTCCCGGCCTTTATCTCCGATGAAATCTGGATGCCCCTCTCTTCGCAGTTATGGGCACATACAATACATTGCAGTCTGTTTTCAGAGCTGGGTGGCTGACCGTCAGTAAGCAGAGGTAAGAAGCGATTCATTGCCTGTACTCCGTTATCCATGAAAAACAAAGAAATGTTCCATTGCCTTGCGAGTACGGCGCGAATCAAACGTTCGGCCGTAAACAAGGAAGCGGAACCCGGAGCCGCAGTAATCATGATGCCAATGTGCATAATGGGTCCTCCTTTTTATTTTTCAGCTACCTGAAAATAAAGATGGAAAACTGCCCCATTACGCACAGGTTCACCAAGCACAGTATGGCCGTTGCGTACAACTTCTTCAGGAACGTTCGTAAGGGATGGCGGATGGTCAACGATGACTTCCAATACTTCACCCGGCTCCATATCGTTCAATTCCTCGATTGTATAAATCGGCGGATAAGGGCACGCCTCCCCTTGTAAATCAAGTGTACGAGCAATTTTGATATTCTGATTCATGGTATATTCCCCTTTCTTATCGTTACATAATAGTTATTTGGTAAGCTTTTTCTGAGAATCTCGGCTTTCCCACCAAGTGATGAATAGATACCAGGTTACAAGCAGAGCAACGGTACCAAAGATAGCCCCACTCCATCCCCAACTTTCAACCAAATTGACTTCTGAATAAGGAGCAACAAGTAATTGATAAAGACCAGCACGGTCCCATGACCAGGCCAACAATGTAGCGCCTACGATGGTTCCGAGACCAGCAAACCATAGTTGGACATAGCCTTCCATAGAGCGGTACATCCAGCCTGTCTCACAACCGCCAGCCAGCACGATGCCGATACCGAAAATAATGGCTCCGATGAATACACCAAGACTAGCAGGCTCCGCTTTCGCTTCCACGCCAAGTGACATTAAAATAGCAAAGCCGATAGTTGATACAATCATACTTAGAGCTAAGGCACGTCCTAAGGCTCCCTGCTTCGTAATCCACAATTCACGAAACGCGGATGTAAAACAAATGCGACCACGCTGAATGCAAATCCCAAAAGCGGCGCCAAACAAAAGGGCAAAAGCTAATTTACTTTTATCAAAGCTAAAATAATACACGCTTCCAAGCACGATGGCTATCGCTACAGCGATACCGAGCACCGTCTGTACACGTGGGCTTACCTGACCAAAGTTCGCTCCGGTCTTTCCTCGTTTTTTGCGCTTCGGTTTCCCCATAATAAGCGGGTGAAGAGCGATTTTTGTTCCCAAATACGTACCTGGGAACATGCCTAGCATAAAAATCCATCCGTGCAGTGAGAATTGTGGTATTGCACTGAAGAATGAACCGAGATTACACCCCATAGCCAGACGAGCGCCGAATCCAGTCAGTATGCCTCCGATAAACGCCTGTACAAGACGGCTTTTCTGCTGTGGAACGCGTATCTTGAAATTATTACTTAAAAACGCAGTCATCAATGCACCGCCCAGCATACCGAAAATAAGCCATCCAGAGCCTCGATCCCACGGCATATCTCTCATTTTAATTTGTTCAAAGTACAACCAATTACTAACGTCTATACCAAATAGCGCAAGCAGGTGACCACCCCAACGCGTAAATTCTGTGGTTACCCCCCAGGCTCCACCTGAAAGTGCAAACCAGAAAACATTGAGTATTGCTGCTGTGAGTACCGCTGTCCAATAGGGCCAATAGTTCACACATACTTTGCGGTAAAGAGCCTTCATTTTGCCTTTAAACGTAACCTCTTCTTCGGCTAAAGAAGAGGAGGAAGGCGTAAGTGTCACTCCTCTCCGCAAATCTTCAAGATTGACTGCCATTTTGTATTTCCCCCTTTGATACATTAAATCCATAGTATATATAGGTTTAATGAGTATAAAAACGTAAAAAAACCCTCTTCCAAAAAGAAGAGGATTGATCATATCTATAGAAAGACCACTCTTATCTTCCGGAAGTATCCGCTGGATTTGGCACCTTTGCACACCAGGTTGCCGAGAGTTCATCGGGCCAGTCCCTCCCTCTCTCTTCATAAGAGAATACTATGTGATTTTCAATTTCTTATAAGAATAATAGGATTTTACCGCTTTATTTGACTAATGTCAATACTATATATTTAGAACATACAGAAAAGTTTCTTTCATGCAACTTTGCAGTAATGAATGTGGAAACATATGTTATCACTATTGAGTGCGTGTAAATGTTTCTATATAATCTAATAACGAGAGTAAGATATTACAAATAGGGAGAGAACCGCATGAATGAAACAGGTATTGTCCGCGAATTAGACATTCTCGGAAGAATCGTATTTCCAATGGAGGTAAGAAAAAAATTGGGCATACATCACGGAGATGGCATGGAAATCTTTGTAGATGGTAAACAAATTATTCTACAGAAGTATACTCCTGGATGCATTTTCTGTAATTCTATGGAAGGTATTTCTGAATATAAAGGCAAAAAAATCTGCACTTCTTGCTTTGCAGAAATGAAAAATAAATAAAAGCACCCCCGCCATCTGGAATAAGGTAGCGGGGGTGTCTTATCGCAAAGTATCTTACAATTTATTTTTTTTGGCAAACTGATTATCCATCCAAACAGCCCATTTCCAAATAAGAACGACAGTAACAATTAATGCTACACCAAGGATTAGCAATTGAATCGGATGCTCTGTGATCTTGAATTTCATGAGGCTTCCCTCCTTAGTTAAAGCCTTTCCTTTATAACTAAGAACTAACCCTTTTTACTGCATCATTGTCATGCTTACCCATTAATACATACTGTGGCCCTTTTTATTTTATATATCCTTACCGTCCACAACCACGTTATGTAAAAATCCTTTGCTGCTACACTAGCTTCTTGAATTTTTTTATCTGTGGGGTTACTTCAATTGTACATACTATATAAGTTACACTTAATATTTTGACAGGGCAGCGTGGTTGGAAGTAGGAGGAATGAGGAAAGAAGAGGGTGGATACGCCCTGCGTCCCGGCAGAAAAAAGGCGGATATGTTTGTTCCAACCTCTGATGGTGTCCTTCTACTTTACTAAGTATTAAAAAAAGGAATCATTGACAACTTCACTTTTTTTCCTCTATGCAAAACGTAGTTTACTTAACTTTATCTAGCTCGTTCTTTTTTCGACACCGAGGTTGAGAAAATCGTTCCCTTTGTAGGTGGCTTGCCCGGAGGCTTAATCGCAAACAATGAAAGAATCGCGGCAGCTATACACGCTCCAGCAACTGAAAAAAATAATGTCTTATGGGAGAACTTTATCAAAAAAGCAAAGACGGGAGGTCCAAGTGCTACACCGATGAATCGTGCACTGTTATATAAAGAAGTAATGGTTCCGCGTTCTTCTTTCCCAAATCCTTGTGTAATTAAAGCATCAAGGCTAGGTAGTGCTCCGCCAATTCCAATCCCGCTTAAAGAAAGCGCAAAAATAAGGAGATAGATACCATTCGAGAAGCTTATCCAAAGTATACTTCCCGATAAAAGCAACATCCCTGAAAACGCAATCCATTTCATTACTATTTTACTCTCACCGATCGCTTTACCCGTAATGTAAGACGTAATACATAGCGCTGCTAAAGGAATGGCCAGAATCATGCCCTTCATTACTCCTTCAATTTTGTACTGATTTTCTAGTACAGACGATAGGTGAAAAAGAACGCCAAACAAAACAAACATGGAAATACAGCCGATGGAAAAAATCGCATACAGCCAGCGTCCTTCTGTCTGAAAAATCCATGCAATAGAGGCTTTGAAAGATTTGAAATCCTTAGGTGCTTTTTTTTCCTTCGGCGTTTTCACAAAAAAAGCTACAAGCAATGCAGAAATCAAACAAAAAACAGGTGTAGAAAAAAAAGGAATATACCATAGAAGGGATGCTAAGACAGCTCCTAAAACCGGACTTAATACCTTACCGAACGTATTGGAGGTTTCAATAAACCCCAGCCCTGCACTTACCTCGCTTTTTCTTTGAAACATATCCCCGATAAGGGGCATAACGATAGGAAAAGCACCTGCCGCGCCTATCCCCTGTAGTAAACGGCCTGCCAAAATCATAAAATAGGGATGGGACATTTTCCAAGCTGCCCATCCCGACAAAAGGCCTCCCAGGCCAGCAATGATTAAACTGGGAATAATAATTACTTTTCGTCCCATCCTGTCGGAGAGAAATCCAGCTATTGGAATAAAAAGGATAGCTACTACAGAATAAACGGTAATAACCATGCTGGCCTGCAACGGAGAAATCGCCAGTTTTTTCTCCATAATAGGCAGGACGGGAATAAGCATCGAATTCCCCAATGTCATGACAAGGGGAATGGATGCAATTGAAATCAAATCCCACGTTTTTTTTTCATCCATGATATTCTCCTGCTATCCCTTTATAGATTCCAACCATTCGGCATAACATTCACTGCATAAAAGTTCATTATGTTCTTTATCTTCCTTATAAAGAGTAATGCAATGAATATTTTCCATCGGATATCCGCAGTAATAACACGTATCCACTTTGGCTTCCTCCCGTATAAATAGTAACAGGTTTATCATTCCCTTATATCTTAAAAAAAGTCATCGTATTTATTACAATATCCTTGAAAGCCACTCATACTTACTGCCAGTATAAAAATTGATAATCAGTTTCTTGATTTGCTTCTTCACTGTCTGCCCGGATATCATCGCTTGAAATAAAGCTTAATGGTTCAATATTAGCCTTTTCGTCTACATATTGATTTTTATTGGAGGCAAATCGATTTACAGGAAGAAAATTATTTTCCTTTTCCGATTTTTTATCCATTAGTACTCACCTCCCTTTCCTTATTAAGATTCCACAGTTAGGAAATTTAATGCCTATATCACACTTTGTTTTTTGTCATCGCTCTTCACCTTTTCTAATAAAAAAAGCACCCAAAGGGTGCCTTATTTAAAATCTTCCACTGCTCACATCGCTACATAAGAACAGGTATAGCGAAGATAGCATAGAAAACACTGTGCTTATTTAATAAATTTAAATGTTTTAGCTACTTTCGGAGCATCTTCGGCGGTCATCTTACTGATCATATTTAACACAGCAGGATGTTTTAAAAGATACGCATCTGCATCTCCAACATTACAAATATAACCATAATATACTCCCTTTTTAGCTCCTAAATATTTAGCAAATGGGTTTTCCACTATACTTTGCTTACTTTTAGAAGTAATGATGGTCAAAACCGGATAACTCTGCTTTTTATTATTATAATATACATTAAAGCTTACACCCTTATATCCATCTATAGGAAATGTAGCTTCCTGGACTACATATTTTCCTTTCCATGACGCTGGAATTTTAAGTGAAAATCCGTATTTTTTGCTTGTGTATACAACATCTCCTTTAACAGATTTCGCAGCAAAAGCTGGAACAGATATACTGGCTAACAATGACATAATAATTAATAAGGCAATAACTCGTATTTTCTTCATTTTCCACTCCTCCTACCAATTAATTTTACACGAGGAAGTTTTTCTCAGCAACAAAAAAGCGTACTCTCCTGGAACGGCTCCTTCACTTATCCAACTCTAATTGGGAGAAAAATAGTATTACCATCGAAGATCCAGATGGATGGCGAATTGTGTTAGTGAATACTAATGGCATATAGCAACAATATATAATCCGTCCATCTTTGTTCTGAAAGCCTTATTTAACACCTGTTATTGCCTCTCTCTTTCTAAAGAACCAATATCCTTGTAAAAAAGTGCATCGTTCATAAGCTAAGAAAGTCAGGGTTCTCCTGACTTTCTGCCTTCAATACTAAACTGTTACGGTAATTTCTTAATACCCATAAAGTGATCAAGAGGGATAAAGCCAATGTTTCTACTATCATTGCTATTATTTCGATTATCCCCCATCACAAAAATATGATCGTCTGGAACAACCCATTTTTTGTCTGATTCAAACTCCATCGCTTCCTTAATATAAGGCTCTTGTATTGCTTCCCCATTTCGATACACTTTGTGATTTTTAAATTCTAATATGTCTCCTGGTTTACCAATCACTCTTTTTACATAAAAAATTTCTTCATTTGTATTTCCAGCGATAAGTTGAAAAAATGGATGTTCTACAATGCTATCTTTAAAAGTACGATCTCGATCAACACGGCTGTCAATAACAACAATATCACCATAGTCAGGAAGTTTGGAAAACGTATGTGATAGTTTCGAAACATATATTCGCTCCTGGTCATGCAGAGTAGGATCCATGGAATGCCCTTCCACCTTATAAGGCTGAAAAACAAATATGCTAATAAATACTGATGCTATAAAACCAATTCCAATTGGACCCATCCAACTCCTAAGTTCTTTTACTACTTTCATAAAGATAGCTACCTCCCTTATTTCAATACACATATTCTACCATGTGTACAAAAATCAGTCACATAGCTCAGTTACGTTTATTTTTCAAATACGCATAGACTGTAATATACAAAAAAATTACAACCGGAAAGGCATAGGCAACAGCAACACCAGACCAGCCCCACCATGTGCGTAATGTTTCAAGCCTATTATAGTTTAGTTTGAAAAAGAAGGATGCGACAAGCAAAAGAAGCAATAAGATATATATAGGCAGCTGCCAATCTTTTTTATTAAAAATTTGCTCCACACTATTTGTAACTGAAAAGGCGTAAGGAATAATTGATGTTGAAAACAGGAAAAGAAAAAATGACAAAAAAATGATTTCAAATCGTTCAAGAAATGGGAACTGAATGGGTTTTACAAGCGTAAGCGTCGACCATGGATATTGGGTAATTTCATTTGGGCTAAAATAAACAAAACAGGCCAAGGTAATGAGAAGATAAACAGTTAGAGACAAGCTATTCGCAATAATAATTCCTTTTGCTGCCATCTGTTTATGTTTTAAATAAGGATAAAGAATAAACGCTATTTCGAAACCAACAAATACTAATACAGTATTTTTTATTGAGTACAAGATGGGAAATATCCCTTCTTTTAGTACTGGTAATAAAAAAACTGAATGTGCATCTCCTAATGGTATTAATAACAATACAGGTATCCAAAGCGTAAAGAAAAAAACGAACACTGCATAACGCCCTAATATCCGAGTCCCGCCACGGATAACCATATAAACGGGTACTATACAGAGGAGCACTAATATATAACTAGGTGTTTGAGGCAAAATGAATATTTGAAGAATCAATACTGTAAAATAGAGAAGCACAATAACGGCTAGAAGAGAATATAAAATCCAAATGACTATACAAGCTGTCCCCATCCATTTCCCAAAATATTTTGCGAGCACGTCCAGGAAAGTATCCCCTGGATGTTTTGCCATAATACGCACAATACATAAACTTACAACCATAGTTATAATCCAGCCAATAATAACGGAAATCCATCCATCTGTATCTGCTATCCTTGCTACATCTGAAGGAAGCGTTAGGACATCTTGGCCCATCTGTACTCCGTGAATGGTTAGAATATATTGGGTTAATGTTATACTTTTCTTCTCGGCGGTATTCATTTCTTCCCTCTGCTTAGCACCATCGGAAACAAAGCAATCAACCCTCTCTTTTCTTGGTGCATTCTCACATCTGTTAATATGAAAAATCTTGAATGAAAATATACCTAAGGCATGTAAGTAACTAAAAGACAAAAAGTGATTGTAACAAAAAATAAATGAGCCTCCCGCTGATTCCGGGAGGCTTTTTCCTATATTCTCTCTATGCTCGTTCTACTGAATACGTCCACCTAATTGCTGCTCGGCCATTTGGACAAGACGTTTTGTAATTTCACCACCAACGGAACCATTCTGACGAGAGGTTGTATCCGGGCCGAGTTGTACTCCGAACGAAGAAGCGATTTCGTACTTCATTTGATCCAGTGCTGCACGCGCTTGTGGAGCGACTAAATTGTTGGTGTTTCTGCTTTGTTGTTGAGCCATAATGTAATCCTCCTATGCTATATATTAGTTAGTACTAGTCTTAAACTTCCGCATAGGATGGAAATTATACATAATATTTATTTACATAGTTGGAACTGGTTGTTGTACAACTTGATAAAATATTGTAAAGATTGATTAAGAGCAGGAACTTGAAGCTTTGATGTTGCTCCATTGGCGCTTCCTAAATACTCAGCCTTCATATTGTAATCTTGAATAGAAGCGGAAAATGCCTCTCGATAATCCCTTTCAATTCTGCATCCTGTACGTGCTGCAAAAAATACGCCATGTTTGTAATGGAATTTACACAACTCATTGCAAGTTCATGTAAATCATGCGCCTCATGTGCTGCTAATTGCACAATAAACACCCCTTTATCAAAAAATTGAGTGACTACGTACATAGCATGTTATAAGGATTTGTTTTTAATACTGTAAAAAAGCACACTTTTCTTTTGTTCTCTCTCAACCAAGAATCCGAAGAGGACATTTTTTTATGAATAAAAAACATATCAGTGGAAAATATAACCTTATAACTAATTTTAAGGAGCGATTCCATTGACCACTCTTTTAATGAAAATTATCATGTGCCCGCTAGTTGTTATCCTGGCCTCCTATCTATTTCCCAACGTAAACTATTCTGCCCTTTCTCAACCTATCGTCGTCGGTTTGGTTTTAGCCCTAGCTGGAACGATGATGGAGTATCTGTTTTTACGCGAAGGAACACTTTGGATGAATACAGGTATGGACTTTGTTGCCTCCTCTGTTATTGTTTACTTTATGACTTTATTTTTTATCGGAGCTAGAGTGACTGTACTCGGTGCTATACTTACCGGCCTGTTGTTAGCAATTACTGAGCACTTTACGCACGTATATCTCATTCAAAGCGGCAAAACAAGAAAAATCCCCACATAAAGGTGAGTAGCAAGCAATTTCATCTTTCCAAAGTTGGAATGTAAATGAGTTTATGAAGCAGACGGCTGTTCAGAAATAAAAAAACCACCAGCCTAAGCCGATGGGTTCCTTCCATTCCATGTAAATCCATAATCTGGAGCAACTTTTTTCAGAATTACCTTGTCGTCTTCTACAATAACTTCTACTACCCCACTCTCTATATGCTTCTGAATTTCTTTTGGAAGAACGACTCCTCCATTCCCATCAACTTTGGAAATATGTATTTTCTTCATTCTCTCACCTTCTTCTCTTAATAATTTTATAAAGAAAGTAAGTAAAAGAAAACATGAAAAAACCACCAACCTAAGTCGGTGGGTTCTTCTTTGTATCAAAAAAGAGACTGTACGAGGAAAAATTATAATAATTATTGAAGCGTACGTTCGCTATTTTGTATAATAGACCTAAGGGGGGAGCAGTCGGAAAAAGACACGTTTGCCTTTCTTCTGCTGGAGCGCAGGGCGCATCCAACCTCTTCTTTTTTCCGAGCCTCCTACCTCCAACCACGCTACCCTGTCAAAATATCAAGTGTAATTTATATAAATTAGTCCTAGCTCAGATAAACAATCTTGTAACTGCTTTGGATATTCTATCTTTACAGTTTTATCTTCTTGTACCCATAATCGTATAAAACCTAACATATCTAACGATAGACTGACCTTGTTTACTCTGCTTCTGATTCTTGGTATATCTGGATTCGCTAATGCCAACAAGATATTTTCGTTACTTTTGTTTTTACATTCCATTAATTTTCCGATTTGAACATACGTATGTGTTTTAATTTGTTTAGTTCCAAACACTGTATCCTCATTATGTTCAATAGCATGAGAGCCTTCTGATTCTACATGTAATAACCATCCATCTTTTTCTCCCTCGACATCAATTCCTTTTTGTTTCCCCGTAAGATATTTTACATGCTGAAATCCTTTAGCTATGAGAAATTCCGCTATTGAATGATTAACACAATCTTCATTCATAACAAACGGATCTGGAACTTTCATCTCACTTCTTTGTTTTGGCATTATTCTCACCCCACATAATAACAATATTTTTATCTCTCTAATAAAAGAACAAAAATAAAAAGGCAGAAAACCCTTGCTATTACCGGGCTCTCCACCTTTCTCCTTCCGTTTATATATCCAGAGTGTTTACATCACTCGTTTGAACATCTTCTCAATATCATATGTTGAGAAATGAATAATAATCGGGCGACCGTGCGGGCACGTAAATGGACTGCTTGTCCGACGCAATCGCTCGATAAGCGCCTCTATCTCGGCATGGTTCAAGTAACGGTTCGCCTTGATGGCGGCTTTACACGACATCGTGATAGCGGCTGCTTCGCGCAGCTTTACAACATCGATGCCTTTCTTTGATGTGAGGACCATCTCTACCATTTCTCGTAGAATTCCTTCTTCTTCACCGCGTGGCAGCCAGCGCGGATGAGAACGGATAATATAACTGTTCGTGCCGAATGATTCCATATGCACGCCTACACGTTCAAACCATTCACGCCCCTCATCTACGGCAGCCGCTTCAGCCGCTGTCAGTTCCAGCGTGATTGGGATTAGCAGTTCCTGACTCTCTACCGCTTCCTCACGCAGTTTGTTAAGAAAGTATTCATAAAAAATACGTTCCTGCGCCGCATGCTGGTCGATCATAAACATTCCATCCTGGTTCTGTGCCAGAATATATGTGCCATGCAATTGGCCAAGCGCATACATCTCTGGTACACGCAGGTTGCGCTCCGCCACTTCCTCCTCATGACTAGCCGAATCGTACTCTTCATGCTCAACCGATGGCGAAACTTGCGTTACTGCGGTAGGTTCGTCCATTCTGTTTGCTGTTTCTTGCTGCTCTGCGACATAATCCGATCCCGGTTCCGTATAATACAAGCTTTCCTCTGCTTCCTTCTCTTCTTGACTTGGGCTAGAAACTGAGGGGGAACCGGGCAAATCCCATCTGTTGCCTGTTTCCGTATCTCTTTCTGCAACCGATTGTTCTATAGACCAGATACCATCTTTTTTTCGCCCTTCCAACCGTTCTGTTCTCCATTCCGGGTCAGGTGCAGAAACCAGACGTTTTTCTTCTTTATCTGGTACGAATAACGTCCAATCCATAGATGCCTGGTATTCATTATTCTTCGGACGCGGACCTGACGAAGAATTCCGGCTCGGTTCCGGAATCAATTTCTGACTGCTCCAGACTTGCTTGACTTCTCGTTCAACGAATGCATATAACTCCTGATCTTTGCTAAAACGAACCTCAAGCTTGGCCGGGTGAACATTCACATCGACCAGCGTTGGCTCCATCTCAAGGGAGAGCACCGCAATCGGATATCTGTTAATTGGCAGCAGAGTATGATAACCGCGCAGAATTGCATTTGTTAGTCCCATGCTTCGTATATAGCGCCCGTTAATCAATGTCGAGATGTACGAGCGGCTTGCCCGGGTGATTTCCGGTTTGGCAAGATACCCGGATAAACTGAAATCAAGTGACTCGGCTTCGATTTGAACCATGCTGCGAGCAAGGTTCATACCGTACACCGCCGCAATGACATGAAGCAGTTGCCCGTCTCCTGACGTTCGTAATAACTGTTTCTGATTATGCGTAAGCAGAAATGCAATGTTCGGATGCGACAATGCCAGACGATTCATCACATCAGACACGTGGCCGACCTCCGTATGAATGGTTTTCATATACTTCAAACGAGCCGGTGTATTATAAAATAGATCCGATATAACAACTTCCGTGCCACGGGGAAATGCAACCGGTTCACATACTTCCTCTGTTCCTCCCGAAATACGAATGCGTGTACCACCTTGCTCGCCTCGGGGCGTACTCTTAATCTCCGTACGTGAAACGGCCGCAATGCTGGGTAATGCCTCGCCACGGAATCCAAGTGTACGGATATGAGAAAGATCACGCTCGCGTTTCAACTTGCTGGTAGCGTGCCGCTCAAACGCTAAACGGCAATCCTCCTCTACCATGCCACATCCGTTATCTACTACGCGAATGGAAGCCAAACCACCTTCTTCCAAATGCACTTCGATACGGGTACTTCCCGCATCAATCGCGTTTTCTACCAACTCTTTCACGACAGAGGCCGGCCGCTCAACTACTTCACCAGCCGCTATTAAGTTAGCCAATTGGGTATCCATTACCTGAATGCTTGCCACGGACATCCCCTCCTTGCCTATGCATTACATATGCTGCTTTAATTCAAACAAAAAGTTCATCGCCTGCATCGGCGTCATATTCAATAAATCCGCTTCACGCAATTTTTTCAATGCCTTTTCTTCCGTCTTGTTAGCTACAGGTCGCTCCGTCCTTTTCTCTTGAACAGAACGAACCGGTTCGCCAAAAAGATCGAGCTGTTCGATTTCCTCCACTATCTTGACTGCACTAGCTGGTACAGGTTCTTGTACGAGATCAAGCTGCGGTTCCGCTACCGAGGAACTTCCCTCTGGCAAACGCAGATCCTCACCCTCTGACATAACCTCCCGCGCTACTGCTCCTTCATATTCGTCCAGCAGTTGGTTGGCCCGTTCAATGATGCGTGGAGGCAGCCCTGCAATTTGAGCACAATAAATACCATAGCTCTTATCCGCCGGACCGTGAATGAGCTTACGCAGGAAAATAACATTGTCCTCCGTTTCATTAACGGCCATATGGAAGTTTTTCAGACAACCAAGCGTTGCTTCAAGATGGGACAATTCATGATAATGGGTGGAGACGAGTGTCTTACAGCCAATATCATTGTGCAGGTACTCGATAACGGCTTGTGCGATGGACATTCCTTCCGAAGTCGAGGTTCCTCGGCCAAGTTCATCAATGATGACGAGACTGCGCTCACCTGCATTCGACAACGTAACTTCAATCTCCTTCATCTCAACCATAAACGTACTCTGACCACCCACCAAATCATCCGCGGCTCCAATCCGGGTGAAAATGCGGTCGACCGGCGTTATTTGCACGAATTCTGCCGGTACGAAGCTACCTATCTGTGCCATGATGACGATAAGCGCGACCTGACGCATGTATGTGCTTTTCCCAGCCATATTCGGACCGGTAATCAACAAGATTTGCTGGTCGGTCCCAAGCTCGGTGTCATTCGGTACAAAGGGCTCGCCACGCAGCACCGCTTCTACAACAGGGTGACGGCCGTCCTGAATGACAAGCTGCCCGTCTGCTAATATCTCCGGCTTCACATATCGATTATCCTGGGCCACAGTGGCAAACGACTGAAGCACGTCTACCGTCGCTACCTGCATAGCCAACGCCTGTAACCTTTTCACCTGATGCGCGATTTTTTCTCGAATTTCTACAAACAACTGGTATTCCAGCTCCGAACGTTTTTCTTCCGCTTCCAGAATGAGTGCTTCCTTTTCTTTCAGCTCTGGTGTAATAAAGCGCTCGGCATTAGCCAGTGTTTGCTTGCGCTCATAGCGTCCCTCCGGCAACGCGGCGAGATTCGCTTTGGTAACTTCAATATAATAACCGAATACTTTGTTATATCCGACCTTTAGAGAACGAATACCCGTCACTTGCCGCTCCTGCTGTTCCAACCCGGCAATCCATTGCTTGCCTTCACGGCTGGCTGTACGCAGCTTGTCCAAATAATCGTGGTAGCCTTCTTTAATTAACCCGCCTTCTTTGATGGCGATCGGCGGGTCATCAACAATACCTGTCTCAATAATATCAATAATATCTAGGCAAGGGTCCAATCGGCCTGCCACATCCCGCAGCGCTCCCGAATCTCCCGCCAATTCGCGAAGTGTGCGTTTAAGCATCGGTATTGCTCGTAACGAAGATTTCAGCTGCACTAAGTCCCGTGGGCTTGCCGTACCATATGCGATACGTCCCGCTAAACGTTCCAGGTCATACACGTCCTTTAGGCAGGTGCGCAGTTCATCTCGTGCCAGCCACCCATCCAGAAGCGCTTGTACTGCTTCCTGGCGACGTTCAATCTCCTTTCTACTAAGAAGCGGCTTGTCAATCCAGCGGCGTAAAAGCCTTCCACCCATAGCGGTCACCGTCTGGTCCAATAGCCACAGCAGCGAGCCTTTCTTCGATTTTTCCCGAATGGTTTCTACCAATTCAAGATTGCGTCGTGTAAATTGATCGAGCACCATAAAAGCAGCCGCTTCATACAAATTCACCCGATGCAAATGATCAAGCGACCGCTTCTGGGTCTCTTTTAGATACGACAATAGGCCACGTGACGCCGCAAGCATTGTCGGAGTGCTCTCCCGTCCACTCTTCACATCACTGAACAGCGCGGTAAATCCAGCTTGTGAATCTTCCTGCATATCTATATCCACGGAACGCTTCGTTACAACTATGGAATACAAAGCCAACTGTTCAGATAACTCTTCATCTTCTGGCGTTTCTTCTCCGGTAAGCAGCACAAGTTCTGACGGGCGGTACTGCATAATCTCATCGAACAGTTGCGATTTGGTCGGCACTTCCGTTACATGAAATTCGCCGGTAGAAATATCGCATGCGGCAAGCGCAAACGCCGAGTCGCCCATAAGCGCTGAAAGCAAATAATTATTTTCTTTATCTTGCAGAAGCTTGCCTTCCATTACCGTACCTGGTGTAATAACACGGGTTACTTCCCTGCGCACTACGCCTTTAGCTTGCTTTGGGTCTTCTACCTGTTCACAAATTGCAACCTTATAGCCTTTCTCGATTAACTGGGCAATGTATGCATCCACCGAATGGTGCGGCACGCCGCACATCGGAATGCGTTCTTCGCCGCCCCCTTCGCGTCCGGTCAACGTAATCTCCAATTCCCGCGACGCAGTCAGCGCGTCCTCAAAGAAAAGCTCATAGAAATCGCCCAACCGAAAGAATAAAAAAGCATCTTGGTACTGGGCTTTGATTGCGAGGTATTGCTGGATCATGGGGGTATATTTCATAACGTTTCTTCTCTCCTGTGCTTGCGTTTTCTCTTCTTTCATTATAGCATACTGTGTTCATACGCTCGACGGAAAACAGTCGTCTCCGGCTGAAACGGTGGCAGCTTCCAGGCAGGACGGATATCCGAATATTCATCCCACTGAGTCCGGGATAAAACTTGCTGTGCAAACGGATCCAAATACGTAGCGTAGTGCGCATACATTTCCGTTTCACGCAATTCATCCCACAAGCGAGGCACGAGCGGTGCCACTGTATCACGATCGCCATGATAAAAAGCATGGTGCATCTCCGGGTCCAGGAACGGCAGTGTTCGAAGTCCCCGGTATGACACAGCGATCAGGTGACTTAATGCTAGCACACCACGTGTTACTTTAGGAGACACAAGGAAGCTCGGCAATGTCCGGTATTCAAATCCACCATGGAATTGATATCGCATATCCCCTAGTTGTCCATAGCGCGGTCTGCGGGCAAGCGAACGTGGACTTTCCAGCATAAATACAGAGAGTGCCAAATATCCGTCCAAGGCGCGCAACCATTGCGCATTTGGTACAGGACCACTGAAGTGGATATGCCCGCCCATTGGATACCCGGTCAAAGGCATACCACCCGCTACCCATTCGATATGCGGTGAACCGGTTTTTCGGATACCTGCCATCATCGTACGGTACAAATTGCGAAACAAATCTCTCGCATCGGCTGCAGGATCAGGTCGTAGCTCCGCTAACGGAAGTAGCTCCTTTGTCTCATCGCCCCGTACACAGACACGGTCACAACCAACTCGCCCTTCTTTCGGAAAACAATCGGAAGCCAGCACCAATTTTCCTGTCCGATTACGGAGTATGAATTCTATATCGGTTCCTAACATAATAGGTACATCAGATGCGCTGTACTCTCGGCGGAAATTTTCGAGGTGAGAAATAAATTTCCGGGCCAACATGCGGGTCATCCGGAAAGTGGGCGCAATGTTAAGTACCCGCATCGTTCCTTGCATGTCAACACCTAAATAAACAGCCGCAAAATCCAGCCCCAATGTGTGCACACTCTGTATTGCATATTGTTTGAGGCGGCGCATTTCTCTCATTTTCTGTTCAACTTCTATCTCTTCGTACCTGTCCTCTCCTTCTTTAACACGGTTATTCAACCAGAGACGACGTCCGGACGAACGATATAGGCTAATCATATCCTGTTGAAACACAATCGCGATATAGCGGCGAATCGTGGCAGTAGCAGACGTGTCAGCAATACTATGGGGAATTCCGCTATCAGCGAGCATTTTGGCTGTAATCGTGGAATCTGTGGCATTCTTTAACGCTTCCTTTCCGTTTAGTACCACTGTATGTCGCTCGCAAGCGGAAAGCCCTGCTTCGCCCCATTGCACTACGAAATCCGGCCGCTCAGTTACAAAGGGGCCTGACTTTCCAGGCCATAGCTCAAGCAAGGGTGCATCGGGAACATTCGCTTGACCGTACAGCAGAAAACAAGTCATACTCCAGCTTCCTTTCCTATAAAATAGGCAAAAAAGAAAAAGGGAGGATGTTCCCTCCCACGGTTATCGTTCCGCACGTGCCGTTAATCCAGGAAGGAGTCTGGATCAAGGTCTGCGAAATCGTCCAGCTCCTCAAAATCGTCAGTAAAGACATCGTCCTTTTCTTCATCACTGCAAGCATCGCAAACCAAGACCCACAGCTTCGTCTCTCCGACGATTTCTACCGCGTATTCGCGTTCTACCGTAACTACGATTCCACCGCCAGGTCTTATCTTGGCTTCTACACAGTTCGGTTCCTGCGTTACACGCGCCGTTACTTCCACATCTCCACGTAAATTCGGGTCATAGTAAGAAAGAGGAACGATTTCGACAAACTTAGCGGTATCCTTCAACACGGTGGTCTCTGTGTTGTTGTTGTAGGAATACCAGATGTTGATTTCGTACGTTCCGCTCACCTCGACTGTCTCGCCTACCTTGTCGGCCCGGTATGTGTGGTTAATTACCCAAGCCCCCAGGATAGTGACCGTTTTGTGGGATGGGGTAACGGTATGGGTGGCTTCGGAAAACTTACGTCCCCGGCCACAAACAGCTTTGGTGACGATTTCCCGAGCCTGCTTCTCTTTATTTGTACTCGACATGTTGTTACCTCCTCCATACAACGTTTCCCTACATTTGTATGCAGGGCAACCATCACGGGTGCAACATAAAGTGCTACAAGCCGCCTATATCGCCCTGATCAGCACCACAACTGATAATCCATAAATATGCAGGGCAAGCGCCTGGGGTGCTTGGGTATAAAGTATAAGCACTACGAAGACACGCGCTTGATTTCAAATAAAAACTTTCTTATACATAAAAAAGGCAGGAAACAAACGTTCCCGCCTTTTTGATTCTTTATCCTTCTTTTTTTTCTACTGTCTTTTTACGTCGTTAGTTCCCGCAACCGCTGCTTCCGCAGCCACTTACGCCTTCAGGCCTCGCCTTCGGATATCCGGTCTCATTGTACAACGGGTCACCGCCGGTAGAGACAATAATATTCTCGGACACTTTGTTGGCGATAACACTCGTAACCATCTGCAACAATTCGTTAATATCCTGCTGTGTCTGTTTGAACTCAAGCACAATCGGGATCGAATCAAGTTCGTCCTGCAGCGTATCGATTTCCTGTTCAAGTACCGGGACCTCTTCATAACGGCGGCTGTGCTCAAGTTTAACAATTTGTTTCTGTTTTTGTTTAATCTTGGCGATTAATTCTTGCACCCGGGCATTGGCGCTGATTTTTTTCTCGGCCTGCTTGAAACGCTCTACCTCTTCCGAGTTCGCGATTAGTGTGGCTAGTTCTTTGGCCTGCCCTATAATGGACGAATAATCAAATGTACGTTCCTGCTTCTCTTCCATCAGCATTACACCTCTACTTTGGCTACCACTTCACCGTATAATGTCCACGTTTGCGGCTCTGTTATTTTAACATGAATAAGTTGGCCAATACAGTCTTCCGAACCTTTAAAATGCACAATTTTGTTAGTTCGCGTACGTCCAGTCATCATCTCTGGATTATTTTTGCTTGGTCCCTCTACTAATAACTCAAGCACTTGGCCTCGTAACGCTTCATTCTTTTCACGTCCTAATCGATTCACCAGTGCAATAAGCCTCTGTAGACGGTCTTTTTTCTCTTGCTCGCTCACATTGTCTTCCATACCGGCGGCTGGTGTACCGTGACGCGGTGAATAAATGAACGTATAGGCGGAATCAAAACCTACTTCTTCCACAAGCGACAGGGTTTCCTGGAATTGCTCTTCCGTCTCTCCCGGGAAACCGACGATAATATCTGTAGTCAGCACGACATCCGGAATCGCTTCCTTAATTTTGCGCACTAACTCAAGATAGTGTTCACGCGTATACTTGCGAGCCATTTTCTTAAGAACTTCACTGTTTCCGGATTGTACCGGAAGATGGATATGCTCCACCAGATTGCCCTTCTTCGCAAGTACTTCAATTAAATGATCATCAAAATCACGCGGATGGCTTGTCGTAAAACGAATACGTGGCACATCAATTTTCCGGACTTCATCCATCAAATCACCAAAGCCATACTCTATATCCGTGAAATCCTTACCATATGCATTCACATTCTGACCAAGCAAGAAAATCTCTTTATACCCTTGACGAGCTAAATCGCGCACCTCGGCGATAACGTCTTCTGGACGGCGGCTGCGTTCCTTACCACGTGTATAAGGTACAATACAATACGTACAGAACTTATCACAGCCATACATAATGTTTACCCACGCACGTAACCCTTCTTTTCGAACTTTCGGCACATTCTCTACTACATCGCCTTCTTTCGACCATACTTCAACAACCATCTCCTTGTTGAAGAACGCATCCCGCACCAGTACAGGTAAGCGATGAATATTATGCGTACCAAAAATCAAATCGACATGCTGGTAGCTCTTAAGAATACGGTTAACTACCGCCTCTTCCTGCGACATACAGCCGCATACGCCAAGAACGAGCTCCGGCTTTTCTTTTTTAAGGTGCTTTAAACGACCTAATTCGCCGAAAACTTTGTCCTCCGCGTTCTCACGGATAGCACATGTATTAAACAGAATAACATCCGCTTCTCTCTCATCTTCTGTTGCCTCGAAGCTCATCGCCTGCAGCAAACCGGTAATCGTTTCTGTATCATGCTCATTGGCTTGACAGCCGTATGTCCGAATCAAGAACGTACGACCTTTACCTAATTCCCGCAAGTCGTCGGCTATGCCCTCAAACTCGTTGTATGCGATGCCGTTTTTCGTCCGCTTCTTTGCATCTTTCATGCTTGGCGCCGTGCCAACAAAATATTGACTATAGTCTTTCTCCTTCTTCGGAGCGGATTTTAAGTCCACGGAAGAAGATGCATTATTTTTTACTCCTTGTGTCATACGAACCTCCAAAAAATAATAGTAGAATACGATAAAAATTATACAGAACTGTGGCTTTAAAAACAAAGGAAAAGTCAACAAGCGCAAACAAAGGAATGTTTATTCTTTTTCATATATACGCAGTATTTTAGTACTTTATACTTTGTTAAATTAAGTACACTATGCTTAATCCTAAGAACAACGTGCGGACTTTACTCGTCCTTTTTCGGCAAAAAAGGGAACGGTCTGCTATGAAAGACAATGCTTGACAACACCTCGCAAGTTTTTCTTTCCTGATCATCAAAAAAGCCGCCTGACTGGCGGCTCGTTTTCTATGCTTGCTGCGCACTGATATGCACCATAATTTCATTCTCTTCTACTTGAAACGGAATGCTGATAAACTTATGTACAGAACGGAACTTGCTCTCACCTTCATTAATAATCGGCGGAGTGATGTTCACATCATATCCGTTATTTATTAATTCCGTACAACAGGCTGCTCCCACCCAGTTTCCAAATTCGGAAAATGCACTCCAGCCCATATCATCGATTTCTTGCACTTCCATACCACCAAACATTTTACCAATAATGGCACAGACCGATTCCTGTGTCATGCCAAGAATCAGGTCCACCTTCAGCGTGCCCGTCATACCTACAATGACAGATACTTGCCCGGAAAATATCGGATTCATCTGCATCGATGGCTTGCCCGGCATCACCTGCATGCCCAAATGATTTTCCAATACGCCACGCGTGCCGGATAAAATCGCATTAATCTGACTTGCCTGCATGCCTCCCCATCTCCCTACACTATATTGTTACGCAAGAACTTTTTTGATGGCTTCAATTACCCGATCTTCCTGAAACGGTTTAACGATAAAATCACGGGCACCAGCCTGAATCGCCTGTACGACCATGTTTTGCTGTCCCATGGCAGAACACATAATAATCTTTGCATTCGGGTCCATCTGACGAATAGCTTTTACCGCTTCAATACCATCCATCTCCGGCATGGTAATATCCATCGTAACAAGGTCAGGGGAAACCTGCTTGTACTTCTCTACTGCTTCCGCGCCGTTGGCTGCTTCATCGGCTACCGTATATCCATGCTTCGTCAAAAAGCCTTTAATCATCATTCGCATAAAAGATGCGTCATCTACTATCAAAATACGTTTGCTCATTTTCTTTCCTCCTTGAGCCTTAGATTCCTACTGTTCTTCTTTGATGCCTATGTTTGCCAATAATATCTTACTAGGCAATTATACCCATTTAATTGCAATGTTTCAACCAAAAAAAATACAAACAAAAATCAAAGTTAAAGTTTCGGTATATGTTTTGTTCTTGCCGCTTATTAGCTAAGCGATGAAAATATTAACACCCATGCGACTTCTCCATGCGGATATACTACACATACGCCCCGAAAAAACCTGGAGGTGACCATAATGCCAAATAACCATGACATTTTCCACAACAAACGGGACTTTGCTCGTGCCGAATTTGCTACGGAGTTGTACAAGCCACCCGGAAAACCGCGCGCCCGGGAAGCACATACGCAAGATCATCAACCAACTCCGCATAATGCCGGCTTTAAAAACATCAAAGTACCTTTTCAACAGAAAGCGGGTCTACCAGGGAACCGGGCATAAAATAAATGAGGGGCGCGCGCATGCGCTCCCCTCTTTGCTATGTATTATTTTTTCTCAATGGCCAAAATATAAGGTGGACGGTTATCTGGATTGATGTATTCATATTTCAACACAAGATATTCATGGGTAGAAAGTGTTCGTGCATAGCGTTCCAACGCTTCCGCTTCCTTCTCCCCTCCTGCATGCCCCACATAGACAACAAGCAAGACTATACCACCCGACATAAGGCGCGAGAGTGCGGATTGAACAGCTTCAAGTGTAGAATCTGCCTGTGTAATAATTTGTTTATCCGAGCCAGGCAAATATCCCAAATTGAAAATAGCTGCCTGAATCGGTTCTTCCCGTTCGGCAATATCCGTATGGGAAGCATGATGCAGCTCTACCCTGTCCTTATATCCAACGGATTCCAGGCGTACTTCTGTAGCCCGGATAGCCGAACTCTGTACATCATATGCGTGTACCCGTCCTGTATCGCCGACCAATTCTGCAAGAAATAACGTATCATGCCCATTGCCAGCGGTCGCGTCAATGACCGTGTCGCCTGCTCTTACCCGTTCCGCCAATAGCCGGTGCGCCATCTCCGTTATGCGTGGCAATCGGACTTTTTTATCTGTATTATTCACACTCACAGCTCAATCACCTGTCCAATATCCGCAAGTTGCCAGAGCCCCGTAAAACCGCCACCAGCCGCTTCTTTCTCATAAGAGGTGCGATCAATATCTGGTGACAGATGAGTAATCAAGAGCTGTTTAACCCCAAGACGTTGTGCCGTTTGCGCGGCTTCCCGTGCCGATAAATGCCCTCGTTTGCCATTAGGCACATAGGCTTCAGTGAACGTACCTTCGCAAATAAATAAATCACATCCATCAGCAAAGCCATGCCAATTCGTTTCCGGCCCTGTATCTGCTCCATATACAATCGTTTTCTTGCCATCTGTAATTTTCATTGCATAACAGAGAAGAGGATGATCCGTTCGCAGGAAAGTAAATTCAACGCCCGCAATGGTTAACGTATCGCTTTCCTTGACTGTATGAAGCTGTGTATGCTTTTGATAATTCATTTTCTTCGCCCAATCTTGTGGTTCTGCTGGTCCAAATACCGGCATCGCTCCGCTCCGCTTTCCAAAAATTTCGGCCATCATGACGCCGTACTGCAGAATCAGCATATCGCAAATATGGTCATGATGATAATGAGACAATACAACGGCCGTCAGTTCTTCGATTCGAATGTGTTTCATCAACTGCGCATAAACACCACTACCGCAATCAATTAAAATTTTCCCCTGTGCGGTTTCCAATAAATAGCCAGGAGTCGCACCTCCCGGGCCTGGAGCTGGTGATTGGTAACCCAATACAGTAAGCTTCATATTCTTCCCTTCCCTTCGGTCGGTTTTTCGTACATATAGACATAATAGCAGAAGATTGGCGTTTTTTTGCAGTAAGAAAATAGACAGGCTCGTTCTTACTTTACAGCGACACCTACTTTCTTATCCATAAAAAAACACCGATTGCCATATGGCAATCGGTGCCTGTATTGTTTGCTTACATAAATTCAGCCATAAGCTTTTGGAATTTCGCTTCTTCGATTGTCAGGTCTTGTTTTACAAGTCCTTCCTCTTTGAAGCCAGCAACCATGCTTTCGTATGAATCACGGTCTTTGTTTTGGTAAATCAGACCGTTCACCAGACCATCTGTTTCCATCAGCACACGCATTGCTGCAATGCGGTCATGCGCATCGTAGCCTTCCACGTCGCTCAGATTCTTCACATGCTCTTTGAACCAGTCGTACGTATTTACTTTGTTAAATGTAACGCACGGGCTGAATACGTTGATAAGCGAGAATCCTTTATGTTGCAGACCTTGCTCAATTAAGCTGGTCATGCCTTTCAAATCGCTGGACATCGTTTGCGCCACGAAAGTTGCACCAGCTGCAAGCGCTAGCTCAAGCGGCTTCATGGACGGCTCGATGGAGCCTTTCGGTGTAGACTTCGTTACGAAGCCTTCAGCCGAACGCGGAGATGTTTGCCCTTTTGTCAGGCCGTAAATTTGGTTGTCCATAACAATATATGTGATATCCATGTTGCGACGAATCGCATGGATGGTATGACTCATGCCAATTGCAAAACCGTCTCCGTCACCACCAGATGCGATAACTGTTAGTTCACGGTTTGCCATTTTCAGACCTTGCGCAATCGGAAGCGAACGTCCGTGAATACCGTGTACACCATATGCATTGATATAACCGGAGATACGACCGGAACATCCAATACCAGAGACAACGGCGAGATTTTCAGGTTCAAGTCCTACGCTTGCTGCGGCGCGCTGAATCGCTGCTTGTACAGAGAAGTCGCCGCATCCTGGACACCAGTTTGGTTTAACACTATTGCGGAAATCTTTAAATGTTGCCATCTTACAACAGCTCCTTGCATTTATTGTAGATTTCGCCAGGGAGGAATGGATTACCATCATACTTCAGAACACTGTTGATTTTCTCGGCCATTCCTACGTGCAGTTTGAGCTGGTCTGTCAATTGACCTGTTGCATTGTGCTCGATAACGACTACTTTTTTCGCTTTCTCCATCAGTTCCTTCATTTCGGCTGCAGGGAATGGATGAATCAAACGAACATGAGCCTGATTTACTTTTACGCCTTCAGCAACAAGACGTTCTTTTGCTTCAGAAATCGCACCACGAATACCGCCCATAGCTACAACAAGCAAATCCGCTTCTTCATGCGGAGCATCTTTGTATACCGGCGTATCCACTTTTAAATTATCAAGCTTACGCAGACGTTTATCCATTTGTTTCACACGGATAACCGGGTCCTCTGTCGGACGTCCCGTATCTGTATGCTCAACGCCTGTCACGTGATGAATTCCGTGTTTTTGTCCTGGAATAACACGTGGCGAAATACCGTCTTCTGTTACTTCATAGCGCTTGAACATTTCGCCTTCAGTTTCTGGAAGCTCCTGTCCGCCCATGTATTTACCACGACGGATTTCTACGCGGCTCTGATCAAGCGGCTCTACTGTCTGCTTACCAAGAGACAGCTGTAAGTCTGTCAACAAGATGACAGGGACTTGGTACTCTTCCGCAATATTGAATGCTTCTACCGCATCATAAAATGCTTCTTCTGCCGTACTTGGTGCCAGTACCACTTTCGGAATTTCACCATGTGTATTATAAATCATTGCGTTTACGTCAGATTGCTCTTGTTTGGTCGGCATCCCTGTGGATGGACCACCACGCTGCGTATTAACAACAACGAGCGGTGTTTCTGTAATACCTGCAAGCCCAATCGCTTCGGCCATCAGAGAAAGACCAGGACCTGCAGAAGCAGTTAATGTACGAACACCACCGTAGTTAGCACCGATAGCCATCGTTACGGCAGCAATTTCATCCTCAGTTTGAATGACGGTACCACCGAATTCAGGCAGCTTCTTAACCAGATATTCCATTACCTCGGAAGCCGGAGTAATAGGATAAGCCGGCATGAAGCGGCAACCTGCGGCAAGTGCACCCATTGCGATAGCGTCATTTCCGATCATGAACATGCGCTTCTTGCCATCTGCGGCTTCTAAACGCAGGTCTTCAATCGGACCGCCTGCTTCTTTATTTACATACTCGGCACCGCGTGCGATTGCCTCCATATTTTTCTCAACCACTTTTTGACCTTTCTTACCAAACAACTCTTCCACCACTTCTGTGAAGGATTCAGCCGGCAGGCCTAAAAGGGCACTGGAAGCACCAATCGCTACCATGTTTTTCATAAGAGACGTTCCGAGTTCCTCGGCAATCTCAGTAAAAGGTACAGAGAACAGACGAACGTCCGCTCCTTCAGGCGCTTTCGGATTGAACTTGGCATCTCCAATGATAACGCCGCCTTTACGAAGCTCCGGGCTATTCACATCGATTGTCTCTTGGTCAAATGCCACGAGAATATCGAGGTTGTCCGAAATTCCGCCCAGCGGCTTTGTGCTTACGCGAATCTTGTTATTCGTATGACCACCTTTAATGCGGGAAGAAAAATGGCGGTAACCATACAAGTAATACCCGAGACGGTTCAGCGCAATCGCGAAAATCTCGCCCGTACTGTCAATCCCTTCACCTTGCTGTCCTCCAACTTTCCAGGAAAGTTGACTAATCATGAACTCCACCCCTTCAAAGACGATAGATTGCTCGTTCTCTTCAGCTGAAAAGTGTACCATTTCTTAAACAGATACACCACAGTTTTGAGCCCTCTTCCATTTGTCAGGTCACCTACTATATATGTATCTATTTAAAAAATATGAACAAATTGTGTACTTCAAACTTTATTCATTGTAGTCCTCTCTACTATAAAAAGCAACCCTTCACCAAACATTTCTTGAATAAAATTACCGTTCTACGATATGCCTGAAAAAAAACTGAAAAAAACACCTACTAGGCGTTTAGAATGGTCTTAATTTTCTTTTTTAACTATACAACAAAAAAAGTATCCCCTCCCATACCATACATAAAAAAAGCCTGCTTATCCACAAGGAATAAACAGGCACAGCTGATGAAAGCTCAGTGTGGTTCTTCAATTATCGAGGTTCAACTATCAACTTAATTGCGGTACGTTCTTCACCCTCGATGAGAATATCCGTGAAGGCAGGGATACAAATAAGATCGACACCACTAGGTGCTACGAACCCTCGTGCAATCGCTACTGCTTTAATTGCTTGGTTAAGTGCGCCCGCACCGATGGCTTGAAGCTCAGCTGCGCCGCGTTCCCTGAGAACGCCGGCCAGGGCACCAGCGACAGAATTGGGATTGGATTTTGCTGAAACCTTTAATACTTCCATCTCAAGTACCTCCTTAGATAGATTGATAATTACCACAATTACTCTATTCGGCGAAGGTACAATTCATTCCTGTTCCACGGAATTTTAACAGAAAAAAGTTCTGAAAATTAAAAAACAATCATTCCATGAATGGATGGTCTTCATCAATGATAATGCGCTGAATAGAGTTGGCACGTCCGGTGTTTTTTTCCATATCAATTATTACCCCGTTTAATTGCGGTTTAAGCATGGCAACTTCAAAACGAACGGGCAACCCTGTTAAAAATTTTTTCAAAACCGCCTCGCGCTCCATTCCTAGAATGCTATCACGCGGACCAACCATGCCAACATCTGATAAGTAGGCCGTTCCACCAGGCAGAATTCGCTCATCTGCGGTCTGCACATGCGTATGGGTACCAACCACGGCGCTCACTTTGCCGTTCAAAAACCAGCCCATTGCCTGCTTCTCTGAGGTTGCTTCCGCATGCATATCAACAAAAATGTAAGGCGTGCGTTTCTTCACCTGTTCAACAATTTTTTCCACCATACGGAACGGGCAATCTGACGGAGGCAAAAATGTTCTCCCCTGTAGGTTAATGACAGCTAGTTCGCCACCAATTGTTGCTTTTATGAACGTATGTCCTCTCCCTGGTGTTCCTTCAGGAAAATTCGCAGGACGCACTATACGAGGTTCATTATCGATAAAGTCAAATACCTCTTTGTTATCAAATGAATGATTGCCAAGCGTAATCGCTCCTGCACCCCATTCAAAAAACTCATTCGCAATTTTTTGGGTGATACCCCGTCCTGATGCCGCATTTTCTCCGTTTACTACCGTAACGTGCGGATTATATTTTTTCTTAAGGCGTGGCAGCATCTCCTTGAGCATGTCCCGACCGGGAGAGCCCACCACATCACCAATAAATAAAAGTCTCATATGTCTATCTCCTTCCTCGTTCAAAGCAAACAAAAGCTTCTGCCGATCACTCGGAGAAGCTTTTGCGTTTTATTTTGCATATTCAACTGCCCGCGTCTCTCGGATAACGGTGACTTTAATATGTCCCGGGTAGTCGAGCTCGCTTTCAATTTTCTTCGTAATATCGCGTGCCAGGCGATGTGCTTCCAAATCATCGACTTGATCCGGCTTCACCATGATCCGGACTTCACGTCCTGCCTGGATTGCGTACGATTTCTCAACGCCATCGAATGACTCGGAGATTTCCTCCAGTTTTTCCAGACGGCGGATGTACGTTTCTAACGTCTCACGGCGCGCTCCTGGCCGTGCAGCGGATAATGCATCAGCTGCAGCCACCAGCATTGCGATAACCGATGTTGGTTCGCAGTCTCCATGATGTGAGGCAATTCCGTTGATAACAATCGGATGCTCTTTATATTTTTTCGCTAATTCTACCCCAATTTCAACATGTGAGCCTTCAACTTCATGGTCGATCGCCTTGCCAATATCATGCAGAAGACCCGCGCGTTTCGCCAACGTCTGATCTTCGCCCAATTCTGCAGCCATTAATCCGCATAAGTGCGATACTTCAATGGAATGCTTCAGCACATTTTGTCCGTAACTCGTACGGTACTTCAAGCGACCAAGAATCTTGATGAGATCAGGATGCAGTCCATGAATTCCTGTCTCAAACGTAGCCTGCTCACCGTATTCACGAATACGTTCATCCACTTCACGGCGCGCTTTTTCAACCATTTCTTCAATGCGTGCAGGATGGATGCGACCATCTGCCACAAGCTTCTCCAGTGCGGTTCGTGCGATTTCACGACGAACGGGATCAAAACCGGATAAAATGACGGCTTCTGGAGTATCATCAATGATTAAATCGATACCAGTAAGTGTCTCCAGAGCACGGATATTCCGACCTTCACGACCGATAATCCGCCCTTTCATTTCGTCATTCGGCAACGAAACAACAGATACGGTCGTTTCGGCCACATGGTCCGCGGCACAACGTTGAATGGCCGTAGTAATAATGTCGCGGGCTTTCTTCTCCGCTTCTTCTTTCGCCTGCTGTTCGATGTCTTTTGCCAGCATAGCGGCCTCATGACGTGCTTCATCCTCTACTTGCTGCAGAATGATACCACGTGCCTCTTCGCGTGTCAGACTTGAAATCCGTTCCAGTTCAGTTACCTGAGCTTGCATAAGTTCTTCCGCTTTTGCATGCATTTGATTAATTGCTTGCTCGCGGCGTTCAAGCTCTGCTTCTTTACGCTCGTACATTTCTGTCTTCCGGTCAAGCGATTCCTCTTTTTGTAGTACGCGTTTCTCAAGGCGCTGAATCTCGTTTCGTCTCTCGCGTAATTCCTTCTCGGCATCCGTTCGTAGCTTATGCACTTCGTCTTTCGCTTCGAGCACTTTTTCTTTCTTTAGTGCTTCCGCTTCTTTCTCAGCTTTGTCTACAATTTGACGTGCGGCTTCTTCCGCGCTTGAAATTTTCGCCTCCGCCAATGATTTACGAACAAAATAACCAATTACCGCTCCGACCACCAGAGATGCAAGTGCAATGAGAATTACAGGTACTAAGTTCATCTTTCTGTCACCTCCTTGCATCTGAGGTCTTTCTTCACTTTTTTTGCCCTTTTTTTAAGAACTATCAGGTTTAGTTAAAAAACGAGATCGAACATTCGATCTCTCTTATGCAAAACCTATTCGTATACTCCTATCGAGGCTAGCGAAAAGATAGAGGACCACGATAGAGAAAGAATATACAAGTCCATTTTGCCATCATACCGCAGGAATGTCAAGAATGGGCAATTCGTGTTACATCCCCTCATCTAACTTATCATTTTTTAGTTTTTCGATTGTTTTTTTAATCATATCATGTGAAAATCCTTTCCGTTGCAGAAAGGGACCGACTTTATTCCGCATCTCCTGAAAAGAATCAAAACGCCGACGTGCGTATTTTTTGCGCGCAAGCTCCAGACAGGCTGTCTCCTCTTCCTCTTGTCCGATCCCTTCAAGCGCAGCCTCAATATCATCCGGCCCGATGCCTCTTGCTTGAAGCTCCTGGCGCAACAAGTGTCTACCGCGTGGCTTTAGGCGGAGTCTCTCTTCCACCCACAAACGAGCATATTCCTTGTCATCGATGTATTTCCGTTCGATAAAACCTGCCACTGCCTCCTCCACAGCAGGATTTGGAAAACCTTTGGTCATCAAATATTTCCGCACTTCCTCCGCTGTACGCGGTCGATGGCTGATATAATTCAGCCCGTATTGGACGGCCCGGCTCTTCTCTTCCGCTTCAAGAAGTTCTTTCATATCCGCTTCATCGAGTTCACGCCCTTTATTCAGCCGATATTTAACTAATACGTCTTCATGAATAGCAAAGGCATATTCATCGTTAAGATACACATTGATGCGATGCTTATTTTTCTTCTGGCGCTCCAAACGCGTAATCACGCTCAGATTACGGTTTTCTTCATCCAAGTGTCATTCCTCCTGTATAGCATAGTTATATAGAAACACACCTGCTGATTGTTCAGAGAAGAAAAGGCCACCACAACGGGACACGAACCGACGACCGTTTGGGACATGATGTGGTGGCTATCCACTCTGGATCGTACTATATAATCAACACTCTTAATATAGAAACATCCTCTTTCTTATCCATATAAAAAAGAAAGTTCACCAGCTTTGTCACAAGCCAGCAAACTTTCTGTATCATCAATACGCAGTAGAAGCGCGTTTATTCAAAATCTAACACGAATTCTTCATCTTTGTTATCCTGGTCAGCTGGCGGCAAGGATACTGCTTGATCCAGATTATAATGCTCACGGATTTTCGTTTCAATCGCATGTGCGATATCTGGGTTTTCTTTAAGGAATTGCTTGGAATTCTCACGGCCTTGACCAAGGCGCTCTTCATTGTAAGAATACCATGCACCACTCTTGTTTACGATATCAAGCTCTGTACCGATATCCAGCAGACTTCCTTCACGAGAGATACCTTCACCGTACATAATATCTACTTCAGAAATCTTAAATGGAGGCGCCACTTTATTTTTAACGACTTTAATCTTCGTGCGGTTTCCTACCATGTCATTTCCTTGCTTCAGCGTCTCAACGCGACGCACATCAAGCCGTACGCTGGAGTAGAACTTCAGCGCCCGTCCGCCCGGTGTCGTCTCCGGATTTCCGAACATGACGCCAACTTTTTCACGGAGCTGGTTAATGAAAATTGCTATTGTCTTGGACTTATTAATAGCACCCGCAAGCTTCCGCAACGCTTGGGACATCAAACGCGCCTGCAAACCAACGTGCGAATCGCCCATCTCTCCTTCAATTTCCGCTTTTGGAACAAGAGCGGCTACAGAGTCGACGACAATAATGTCAATCGCACCAGAACGCACTAGAGCTTCCGCAATCTCAAGTGCTTGTTCACCCGTATCAGGTTGGGATAACAATAGCTCATCAATATTAACACCGAGCTTACCTGCATACACCGGATCAAGCGCATGCTCCGCATCGATAAATGCAGCAGTGCCTCCTGTCTTCTGTACTTCGGCAATCGCATGTAGCGCTACCGTCGTCTTACCGGAAGATTCCGGACCGTAAATTTCGATAATCCGTCCACGCGGATACCCTCCGATACCAAGTGCAATATCAAGCGCAATAGATCCGCTTGATACAGTGGATACCTGTTGTGTCGCGGCCATCTCCCCCAGTTTCATTACGGAACCTTTACCGAATTGTTTCTCGATTTGGCGCAGGGCCATATCTAAAGCAGCTTTGCGATCGGACAAAGCCATCGCTCCCTTCATTTATATTCATAATCAACCATTGTTGTTTAAGTATCTCTTCGACGTATTTTATTGTACCTCTTTTTTGATCGTTTGCCAAGCATTTTTCGCGAACATTTATTCGCTTTTGTTTAATGTTTTACATTTTTTTACATATAATTGTTAACTAATTTTAAATTAAGGTTGACATTAAAACCCCATTCCTTTTACTCTGAAACAAAGGAGGAATGATGATGAAACAAAAGACGACAACACCAACTACTGGCCTTATTCTAGCCGCTATGTTTGCCTCGCTTACCGCGATCGGCGCCTTTATTAAAGTTCCAGTCCCTTTTGTTCCATTTACGCTGCAAATCCTGTTTGTCTACTTTGCGGGATCCCTGCTTGGCAGTCGGATAGGTGCTTTAAGCCAACTCGTCTATCTCACTATAGGGCTTGTAGGAGTACCTGTGTTTGCGGAAGGCGGAGGCATCGGTTATGTGCTAAAGCCAACATTCGGCTATTTGGTAGGCTTCGTTTTAGCCAGCTACGCTATTGGTCAACTTATCGAAAGAAAAGAAAAACCAACATGGCGCGACTTCGTCATTGCGCATTTTACCGGTTTGCTGCTTGTATATGGGGCAGGCACCGTATATTTATATGCTGCAATGAACGTACTTATCGGCAAAACGTTTACAGTATGGCAAACCTTTCTCTATGGCTTTCTGCTTGCCGTACCAGGAGATATCATTCTATGCCTAGTCGCTTCTGCCATCGCGGTGAAAGTACATAAACATGTTTCCCCATTAAAGCACCGATTGCGAGGAGAGATGAAAGCATGAAACAAGGACACGCTTTGTTTGTCACGGGAACGGATACGGGTGTTGGTAAAACGATGATTACCGGTTGTTTGACCGCGCTTCTTGCTAGCTGCGACTACAATGCGGTTCCCTACAAGCCGGTACAGAGCGGCGGTATTCGTATGGGCGATACGCTTGTTGCTGAAGATGTGGCATTCTATCAATCCATTCATCCATTGCCGTATGGACAAGATGAACTTTGCACCTATTGTATGGAACCCGCCGTGTCGCCGCATCTGGCAGCACAGCAAACCGGTGTATTCATCGATCCAGAATGCATAGTCCGTCAGCTTCAGGTTTTACGTAAAAATCATGATTTTGTAGTCGTCGAAGGTGCAGGGGGGTTGGCTGTCCCCCTATATGAAAGTGAACAGGGCATATATATGACAGACGATTTGATTACACGTTTGAATCTACCCATATTGCTTGTTACTCATCCCGGGCTCGGCACAATTAACCATACGGTACTAACAGCAAAATATGCACAAGCACGCGGCATCCCCATCCTTGGATTTATCGTCAACCACATGCCACAACAGCCGAACAGCATGGAACGGGACAATGTGCGTATGATAAGCAAATTAACCGGACTGCCTATGCTCGGCTCTTTTCCGCAGGTTACTGATACTGTACCAGAAGTGCTCTCGCTGCAACTGGACGAACTACGCAAACAAATCAACCTTGAGCTGCTTCTTGAACGCTTGAAACAAATAGAAACAGGGCTTCTGTAAATAAAACATATGGAGGGATTGGAATGACTGTATCGATTTATGATCTGGAAACATGGGACAAAGAGTACGTATGGCACCCTTTCACACAAATGAAAGTGTACCGTCAGGAGAAACCACTGATTATCGAACGGGGCGAAGGAAGCTATCTATACGACATTGAAGGGAAAAAATATCTTGACGGCTACTCCTCTCTCTGGGTCAATGTACACGGCCACAACCATCCTGAGCTTAACGCGGCCCTTACTGAACAGGCGGGCAAAATCGCACACTCAACATTGCTCGGATCCGCTAATGTGCCTTCTATACTGCTCGCCAAAAAACTCGTGGATAATACACCACCGAACCTAACGAAGGTTTTCTATTCTGACTCCGGTTCCACTTCTGTGGAAATTGCCTTAAAAATGGCCTATCAGTACTGGAAACTAAAGGATCCGGCACGCTTTTCCGGAAAGAAAAGTAAATTCATTTCATTGCGTGAAGCATATCACGGCGATACGATTGGTTCAGTCAGCGTCGGTGGCATGGACACATTCCATCACATTTTCAAACCGCTCCTCTTTGACCGGCTGGAAGCCCCCGCGCCGTATACGTACCGCTTAACGGAAAATAACGACGAAGAGGCATGTAAAACAATGTGCCTTGATGCGCTGGAAGCAATTCTAAAGGAACGCCACAGCGAAGTAGCTGGTCTAATTATTGAGCCGCTCGTTCAGGGCGCGGCAGGAATGATTACCGCACCGGTCGGCTTCCTACGTGGTGTGCGCGAACTATGTACCCGCTATAATGTATTGATGATTGCCGATGAAGTAGCCGTAGGCTTCGGACGAACAGGCACATTATTCGCCTGTGAACAGGAACAAGTGGAGCCAGATTTTCTCTGCATAGCGAAAGGACTCACGGCCGGATACTTACCGCTAGCCGCAACGCTCACGACAGAAGAAATATTCGAAGCTTTCCTTGGTGAACCGGAGGAGTTGCGTACATTCTTTCATGGTCATACGTATACAGGAAACCAGCTTGCCTGTGCAGTGGCACTCAAAAATATTGAACTTATTGAACGTGAAGACCTACTGGCTACCCTGCCGAATAAAATCAATTTTCTTGCACAAAAGCTCATACCGTTCCGTGAATTGCCCCATGTAGGAGATGTACGGCAGCAAGGTATGATGATAGGTATTGAACTCGTACAGGAAAAAGCAAGCAAAAAAACTTTTCCTGCGCAAATGCAAGTAGAACATCAAGTCATTCTTCGTGCGCGTATGGGCGGGGCGATTATTCGCCCGTTAGGCCCGGTTATCGTACTGATGCCGATTCTATCAATGAGTACGGGAGAGCTGGAACAGTTGATTGATATTACATACGAAGCAATCGCAACTGTTACTGTACGAGCGCATGCTTTACAAAGGTAATTACTAGCACATCCGTTACTTATGTATCAAAAAAGCCCTTCCGCTTGTCCAAAAAGCGGAAGGGCTTTTACTTTTATGCCTAAAAAACAAACTAGCGCTTGGAACGCGGCTTGGCAGGCTCGATGTTGATTCGTTTTCCTTTAATTCGGGAATGTCGCAGCGATTCATATACAAACGGAGCGATTTCTTGATCCACTTCAATAAACGTGAAATTCTCAAAAATATCGATACGGCCAATCGCTTTATTAGAAGTACCAACCAATTCGGAGATTTCCTTCACCAAATCTGGTGGGCGCACATCAAGACTACGGCCAATGTTCATAAAGAAGCGAACTTTACCTTTGGATGCGCCTGTATCGCCAAAGTCATACATTTCTTCTTCAGCTGAAGAAATGGAAGGTGCAAATGCGAGTGAGAGAGCAGCAGCCGTTACTTTTTCCATCGGGTATTCTTCTTTAAGCTGTGTCACCACTTCTAGGAACGGCGTCATGTCTTCATCGCCTTCTACTAGAGCAACCAGTTGCTCTTTCCAGATGCTTTGCTGGCGCTCCATTACCTCTTCAATGGATGGAACATTACGAGACTCAAGTGAAGTTTTAGAGATTTTCTCAATAGTACGCAACTGCTTCATTTCGCGCGGTGTTACAAGCGTCATAGCGATCCCCTTACGGCCGGCACGACCCGTACGGCCGATACGATGTACATAACTTTCCGGGTCTTGAGGGATATCATAGTTCACTACGTGAGAAACGTTACCTACATCAATACCGCGTGCGGCTACATCAGTAGCAACAAGCAATTCAATCGATGAGTCACGGAATGATTGCATGACTTTATCACGCTGGGCCTGACTTAAATCCCCATGCAAACCACTTGCGAGATACCCACGTTCCTGTAGCGCTTCTGTCAGCTCGTCCACACCGCGTTTCGTACGGCAGAATACGATACCTAACTCAATCTCTTCGCTGTCGAGGATACGACACAGACTTTCAAGCTTGCTACGTTCAAATACTTTATAGTATACCTGCTCGATTGTCGGCGCGGTTACTTCCTTGCGGCTAATCGCGACCGTTTCTGGATTGTTCATATATTTGCGGGACAGGCGCATAATTTCCTGTGGCATCGTTGCGGAGAATAGAAGAGTCTGACGTTCAGTCGACGTTTCTTTGATAATAGCCTCGATGTCTTCTTGAAAACCCATGTCAAGCATTTCGTCCGCCTCATCAAGCACCAGCATGCTTACTTGATCAAGACGAAGCGTTTTACGGCGCAGGTGATCAAGCACCCGACCCGGTGTGCCAATAACGACCTGCACACCTTGCTTTAGCGCACGAATCTGGTGGCCGATAGACTGGCCGCCATAGATAGGCAATGTACGTACACGTTTATATTTAGCTATTTTGCGCAACTCACCGGACACTTGAATCGCAAGTTCACGCGTCGGCGTAAGCACAATCGCCTGTACGGCGTTGCGGTTTGTCATTTTTTCAATTAACGGAAGGCCAAACGCAGCCGTTTTACCTGTTCCGGTCTGTGCCTGGCCGATTAAGTCGCCGCCTTCAAGAATTTTCGGAATACATTGTTCCTGAATCGGCGACGGCTCTTCGAAGCCCATATCATGAATGGCTTGTTGGATTGTTTTATGCAAAGCAAAATCAGAGAAATGTGCCATTTAAAAACCACCTTTTTTTATTCGTTCAAGCATTGTAAAAATTGCATGTTTTGCTGCACGGGACTGAATAGCAGTACGCTGTCCGGACAGGCGGAACGTTTTAACCTGCGTTTGTGTACCATCGGTTGCCCCAATGTAGACGAGACCTACAGGCTTATCTTCTGAAGCGGTGGGGCCGGCTTCACCTGTAATGGATACTCCGTATGTACTGCCAAGCCGCAGGCGAACCTCTTCTGCCAGTACACGGGCAGCCTCCTCGCTTACTGCACCCGCTTCCGCCAATACATCCTTGGGAACGGCTAGCAAATGATGCTTCACATCATTCGTATAGCAAACAATGGAACCCTTTAATATCGCTGAGCTTCCTGGGACCGAGGTCACCATATGGCTCACCAATCCTCCAGTAATGCTTTCAGCAAACGCTACCGTCTCGTTCTGCTCGGTTAATTTCCGTACCAGCACAGATTCAAGCAAATCATCATCATAGCCATAAATAAATTCGCCCACGCGCTCTTCAATTTCCTGCTCAATAACCCGAATCATCTCTTCAGCTTCCGTTATACTTTTTGCTTTCGCGGTGAGACGGATCGTTACTTCGCCTTCTTTTGCCAACGGCGCAATCGTCGGATTCGATTGTCCGTCAATCAGGTCGATTAACTCTTCTTCAAGCGCCGACTCTCCGATACCGAAGAAACGCAGAACTTTTGAATGTACGACATACTGATCGCTAATAAGTGAGAGCAAATACGGCAAACCATATGTGGTAAACATCGGATATAGCTCGCGTGGCGGTCCAGGCAGCATCATAAGATATTTACCCTTATATTCGATAGCCATACCGGGTGCCATGCCATGATCATTCGGCAATACCTTGCTGCCTTCAACTACCAATGCCTGCTTACGGTTGTTTTCCGTCATTTTAACACCGCGACGATCAAAGTAAGCAACAATGCGCTCCAGTGCCGTTTCATCGTGCACAAGCGGCCGATGAACTGCCTGAGCGACCGTTTCTTTCGTCAAATCATCCTTCGTAGGCCCGAGTCCACCAGAGAAAATAATCAGGTCCGAGCGCGTAAACGCTTCTTCGATTAACCGATAGAGACGGTCCGCATTGTCACCCACCACAGTATGGTAATATACCCCAATACCGACTTCTGCAAGCTTTTGCGAAAGAAACTGTGCGTTCGTGTTGGCAATTTGCCCAAGCAACAGTTCCGTTCCCACCGCAATAATCTCTGCTTTCATAAGCAAACTCCTTCCAAATAAGTCATCCGCCAAATATGACGGATGAACGCTACGCAAGCGGAATGACCTTTTTGTTTTTCAAAAAGTATTCCACACCGGAGACAATGGTCATAATAACTGCAGCCCATACCATAATCGTTGCAAACGGGAAGTGCCATGTTTCAAACGGAAAATTCTGCAGAATTAATGAAGCAACAGCCACAATCTGAAGAACCGTTTTCCATTTCCCCAGCTTGCTCGCGGCAATAACTAGGCCTTCCGCAGCCGCTACCAGACGTAATCCGGTCACAGCGAACTCACGACTGATAATCACTACCGCTATCCATGCGTCCAGGCGCTGCATCTCCACAAGCGAAATCAATACTGCTGAGATAAGTAGCTTATCTGCCAGCGGATCGAGAAACTTGCCCAGATTGGTCACCATCTTGCGTGAACGGGCAATATAACCGTCCAAGCCGTCCGTTATAGCGGCAATAATGAAGATGAGCGCAGCAATGCACTCGCTATATGTAATATGAACGCCTCCGACTTTAAACGATCCGAGATTATCAAACTGTACGAGCAGAAAAATCATAACCACTGGCACGAGGAAAATTCGTGCCAATGTAATCCGGTTGGCCAGATTCAACTACATAACCTCCCCCGCAAGGTCAAAATCGTACGAATGGGTAATGTGTACAGAAACAATCTGTCCTAATTCTCCCTTATATCCAGTTACGAAAACTTCACCGTCAATTTCCCCTGCATCATATTGGGAACGTCCGATGTAAACATCGTTTTTACCATCGTAGCCTTCGATAAGAACAGGAACCACTTTCCCGACGAAGCGTCCATTACGTTCGTTGGCGACTTCGCGCTGTACCTCCATTAGCTCGTTAGCACGGCGTTCAATCACATCTTGCGGAATCTGATCATCTAACCGTGCCGCCGCAGTATCTTCTTCCTGAGAATAGGTGAATACCCCAAGGCGATCAAACTGGACTTCACGCAGAAATGCCTTGAGGTTCTGGAATTCTTCTTCCGTCTCCCCAGGAAATCCGACAATAATCGATGTTCGAAGCGCAACGTCTGGTACGGCTTCGCGAATTTTAGCGATAAGCTCACGCGTATCACGTTGACGTCCAGGACGTAACATCCGTTTCAGCACACGGTCTTCACTGTGCTGTAGCGGCATATCCACATACTTGCACACTTTCGGATTAGAAGCGAATTCTTCGATCAGCTCGTCCGTAAAATATCCGGGATACGCATAGTGAAGGCGAATCCATTCAATGCCTTCCACTTCAGAGACTTCACGCAAAAGTTTGTGCAATACGCGTTCGCCGTAAATATCAAAACCGTAATTAGTCGAGTCTTGGGCAATTAAGTTGACTTCTTTAACTCCTTGCGCCGCCAACTCCTTCGCTTCGGCAACAATCGATTCAATCGTACGACTACGAAAAGCACCCCGCAATTGCGGGATAATACAGAAGGTGCATTTGTTGTCGCATCCTTCCGCAATTTTGATGTAGGCAGAATACGTGCCCTTCTCCACTTTGCGCCGTGCAACGTTCTCATAAGAAAACGCCGGATTGCCGACAAAAATCGGTTTTTTGCCGGCTAATGAGTCTTCAATGATTTGATTAATTTTATCAAAGTCTCCAGTCCCGACAATGCCATCGATTTCAGGCATCTCATCCATTAGCACTTCTTTATAACGCTGGGTGAGACAGCCTGCTACAATAAGAGACTTCAGGTTGCCGCTTTCTTTCAAATCAGCTACTTCTAAAATCGTGTTCACCGATTCTTCTTTCGCAGCGTCAATAAAGCCGCACGTATTAACGATTACAACATCGGCTTCCTGCGGATTATCTATGAGAAGGTAGCCGCGTTCATCGATAAGCTGTGACATAATGTCTGAGTCGACGACGTTTTTCTCGCACCCGAGCGTGATGATCGCTACTTTCTCTGTTGTTGCTGTCTTATCCACTCTATTTCCTCCGTCCGGTAGACAAAAGTGTCTAATTTTCCACTTATCAGTATAATATACTGAAAAAAAGGTGTCAAAAGAAAAGCCCCTGAAAATCCAGGGACTACTTACGTACAATCTTAATTCGTTGTGAACCACTCGTCTGCTTCGCTGTCGATGTATCGAGCGGTTGTCCATTCACCAGAATTTCTACATCGCGTGCCCGTACGATACGAAGTCGGGCTTCGTTGCCTTGATCTTGCGGCACTTCGAATGTCGCGCTTTGCCCCTCTTTGAGCGTTTGCTGGCCAATGACACCTTTCTCACCGGCAATATCCATCCAATGGTCACCAGATTTGGCAGTAACTTTAACTGTAATCTTGTCTGCTCCCGTTAACTCAAAGTTCATGGTCGAGCCGGTTTTCGGAAGCGGAGTAACCTTGCCGGAAGCAGCAGGCTGCTGAGCCGGTTGCTGGGCTGGCGGCTGTTTTGTATCCGGAGTTTCCGGCGGCGGAACAAAAATATCTTTTTTCTTCTCAGTTGATACGTTCTCTTTCGGTGCTGGCGGTGCAGGCTGTTCCTTGTCTTTTGAAAAATAGTATATAGATGCCCACACGACTCCAATGACAAGAATCGCAAACAGGTACAGAAGAATTCTTGATACCCATTTGCTGCCATCGCCCTTCTCCTTGTTTGCCTGTCGATTTTGCCTAAGCGGTGGCGGCGATTCTTCCACCTTTGGGGGTTCCGGTAATTCGGAAGCATATTGGCTAATAAGCTCATCCGCATCTAAGCCAACAGCTTCTGCGTAGCTTTTTATAAAAGCCCGTACATAAAAATGGCCGGGAAGCACTTCAAAATTCCCGTTCTCAATCGCTTCCAGGTAACGTCGTTGTATTTTCGTTATCTCCTGTATTTCAGCAAGCGACATTCCTTTCTCCTGTCTGGCTTTTCGTAACACTTCTGCGAGCTCAGACAAATCATCCACCTCCTACCCTCTCCGGTCTTACTTATGGGATGTCAAATCCGGAGAATCCTGTTTCTACGTTTTCGTATGTAATTTCTTCATCGGGATGGTTACGCAACTCAATAACATAGTCAAAATCTGACATCTCGTATTCCGTCTCCCGGACAAAAATATCAGGATGTTCAATCACTTTCGTATATGGCATACGCAAAATCTCACGCATCAGCATGGCATGTCGCTCGGTACTGCGCATCGTAGAGACAATGCCGTCAATCAAGTATACATGCTGATTCCCATTCATCTCTTCTACAGTAAGCTGATTCCGCACGGTTTGGCGCAGCAATGTAGAGGAAATGAATGTCCAACGCTTATTGGCGGATACACAGGCAGCGACCGTGGATTCAGTCTTGCCGACACGCGGCATTCCGCGAATACCGATCAACTGGTTGCCTTCCCGCTTAAAGATTTCGGCCATGAAATCAACCAGAACCCCGATTTCTTCACGTACAAAACGGAAGGTTTTTTTGTCTTCCGCATCCCGTTCGATATAGCGGCCATGACGAACCGCAAGCAAATCTAGTATCGTAGGCTGGCGCAATTTGCGCAGCGTTATATTATCAACTTTCTCTAATATACTGCCCAATAATTCGATTTTCTTTGCATCATCGGTTTGAATCAACATGCCACGGCGGCGATTAATTGTTCCGTTCAGGGATTCGACCCCATTGATTGTAACGATGTTAATAGCCAACATTCCAAGGATGGAAGCGACATCTCCCAATAGTCCGGGCCGATTTTTATGAATTTCGTATTCAAGATACCAATCTTGCTTTTCTATTTCCATCTTGAGTATAACGCCCTTTCCCCGCTTGATTCTTCTTCCATAACGACACTATTCTACACTAAAAAACGCAATTCTTCCAACATAAAAAGCGCAGATCGCATAAAAAAACGCGAAAAAAGGAAAAATCCCCTCCAGATAAGAGGGGAAGGAGTAAAGAAGTTACTGTTTCTTGTTCTGTACAAAGTTAATCATGGCACCCGCCATCGCGTGGCGTTGTTCTTCGTTGCCGGCATCCCAAAGCTCTTTCAAAAGGCGCTCCTGCTCGTTTTTCGGGTCTACCTGATTGGACAGATAGTTACCGATTTGGTATGCCATATTTTCCATTGTTTCTTGCTCCATACCACTGCTCGCCGCCTGCGCTACACGGCTTGCTAAGAATGACTTCCAATCTTGAAAGTTTTCCAGGACTGACATGTCGTATTCCTCCTTCATGATCATGTGAAGGGCATTTTGCCTTCTACGTTTAACATGCGTCACTTGGAGGCGTTTTATGCACACCTGTTTGGCTGTTTACTATCTATCCTTACTTCATTAGCAATACCAGGCTCCGTTCGGGCTGATAATCTGTCCGTTGATATATCCAGCTTCCTTACTTGCGAGAAACATAGCCAAAGCGGCAATTTCTTCAGGCGTTCCCATACGACCGGCGGGAATATCTTCGATTATCGCGCGCAGTTCGTCATCGTTAAATGAATTCGTCATCATATCGGTGCGAATCAATCCCGGGGCAATGCAATTTACTGTAATTCCAGAAGGTGCTACCTCCTTGGCCAGCGCCTTTGTAAAGGAGATGACCGCTCCTTTTGCAGTCGAGTATAATACCTCATAGCTGGCACCCGTCATTCCCCAAATCGAAGATACTGTAATAATGCGTCCAAAGCGCTGTCGCACCATATGCAAAAGCGCAAGTCGAGCGCAGAAAAACGGCGCCCGCACATGGATATTCATGATTTTCTCCCACTCTTCCGCAGTTACATCCTGAATCATGCCATACGCATCCACTCCTGCACCAAGCACAAGCACATCCGGCGCCTGCGGCAACTGGCTGTACAAACTCTCCGCTCCGTCGGCTGCAGCTAGGTCGGCCCTTGCAAGTGACACTTTTACTCCTTCCGATCGGCATTGCTCCGCCAACCGCTCCGCTTCCTGTGCCGAAGAATGGTAATGTAGCGTCAAATCGTATCCGTTTTTGGCAAATCTCAAGGCGATAGCGGCTCCGATGCCTCGGCTTGCGCCAGTTATGCAGGCATATTTATGCTGTTTCAACCTCTCCCTCTCCCGTCTATATCTGCTACTGCCCAGGCGAAGTCACGATGGACACCGAGAATTGACTAAAATCGATATGATCTTTCAACCGCGCACTTACATCCTCAAGCGTCATTGCTTCAAGAATATCGGCACGGGCGAATAAATCTGTATCTCCGAATCGGTATTTCGTAAAGGAATTGGCAATAAATTCGACGGAATTGAGCGCCCGCAGGAATTCCCCTGTTTTTTTCTTTTTCGATAGCGTAAAGGCTTCTTCATCAAGCCCCTGTGTGAGCACGTTTTTTAATTCCGTATTTACCATAGATATTAATGCATCAGGGTCCTTCGTGTCACCGCCAATTATGGAGAAGCCATACTGAGGTTCGCCTGAATAGTCAGCCCCGAACCCGCTATTAATCAACCCGGCGTCATACAGCTTCTGATACAAGTCGGAACTCGGACTGAACAAAATGTCGAGCAAAATTTCTGTGGCCACTTCTCGTTTCAACAATTCCTCTCCAGTCAAGCCAACCTGTTTATCTTTAAATCCGAACAAACACTTCGGGATGCCAACGGGCAGATGAACAATGGAGCGTTGTCGTGCTACGGTAGTAGGTTCATCAGGATAGAAACGTTCTATCGGTGCCTGTTTATCATACGCCTTTTTGGCCTGATTTTTCCGTACCAGCTCCATCATCTTCTCCGGTTCTACCGCCCCCACGATAAACAGTAGCATATTAGACGGATGATAAAATGTTTCGTAGCATTCATAGAGCAGCTCTTTTGTAATTTTACTAATCGATTCAACTGTACCAGCGATATCGATTTTTACAGGATGATTATGGTAATAGTTGGCGATTAATCCGAAATATACGCGCCAATCTGCATCGTCATCATACATACGGATTTCTTGTCCAATAATCCCTTTCTCTTTTTCTACATTTTCATCTGTAAAATAAGGCTTCTGTACAAAATTAAGAAGCGTTTCTACATTGCGCTCCACATCCTGTGTGCTTGAAAACAAGTATGCCGTACGATCAAAGCTCGTAAATGCATTGGCCGAGGCACCATGCGCCGCGAATTCTGCAAATACGTCCCCCTCCTCCTCTTCGAACATTTTATGTTCAAGGAAGTGCGCGATGCCATCCGGTACTTTTAACCGTTCTTTACCAGGAGCCTGAAATTCGTTATCAATTGAGCCATAGCGGGTTGTAAACGTTGCATATGTTTTACTGAACCCTGATTTTGGCAGAATATACACTTCCAAGCCATTATCAAGCTGCTCATAATACAGCGTTTCATTCAGTCGTTCGTATCGTTTTGTTTTCATTTCGCCTCCTCCTTTCCACGCAAGAAATAGATCGTATCAATTTCTACTTTTTGCGCTACACGTGCGACATCTTCCTTTGTCGTGCGGGAAATCCCGTCCAGAATCTCTTCCAGCGAGCGGCGACGACCGGACAAGCGTCCGTTATAATCCATGCTCGCAATCGCAGCCGCACTGTCACGTGTCTCTCGGAGTTGATTGGTTAGCATCGCTTTCGTCTGATTTAATTCAACATCGGTAATTTCGCCGCGTCTCATCATGTCCAGCTGCTCTTTGATGATAGTAAGTGCTTGTTCGTAGTTAGCCGTTTCGATCCCAGACATAATCATGCAAAGCCCCTTCTGGGTTTCAAGCTGCGATACAGCATAATAAGCAAGCGACGCTTTCTCCCGTACGTTCATAAATAGCTTGGAGTGCGGAAAGCCTCCCAATACGCCGTTATACATCATGAGATGCACGTAATCATCATCCGCATATCCAATTTGCGTTCGCATACCAATGTTTAGCTTACCTTGTGCAACACTCATCTCTTCCGTAACCGTATGCTCTTTCGTTACCGTCTTTTTGTATGTTGTCGGTGGCAGTTCCTTCGCACCTGAAGCCACAAGGGGAATGTACTGGTGCAGATGCTTCGCTGCCTCATCCGGCTGCACATCTCCGATCACATACATATCGACTGGGTATGAAGACAGTACTTCCTGATAAAAAGCATACAAATCTTCTGAGGTAATCTGCGGGATCTGTTCACGAATGCCGTACGCAAGAAGGCGATAAGGTTCCTCCTTGCACATCTCTTCCGTCAAGCGCTGGTTAGCGTACCGCATTTTATCATCAATCAATCCTTCAATTCGCTTGGTGAGAGCTTCTTTTTCCAACTCGACTACTTTTTTTGCGAATGCTCCATTTTCCAGAAGCGGGCGCGTTAACACCTCACCCAAAAAACGTATTCCTTCCTCAAGCAACGGCCTAGAGTCAGCAAGGAATTTTTCATTGGCAATCTCAAGATAGAGCTGAATAATTTGCTTCTCGCCGCGTTTCACAACCCCGGCATTAAAAATAGCTCCATATAGCGAATCCAAATGGCGCTGCAATTGCGCCGGATTCGGATATCGTTCCGTTCCGCGTTGTAGTACGTTAGGCAGCAAGGCACCTTTGGTAACAAGCTCCTCCGTAAGAGGCAGTTGGATATGTAAGAGAATGGTCGTCGTCTTAAACTTTTGCGTCGGCAAAATATGGACGCCTATTCTTTCTTGTTCATGGCTGATAAACGATAATTCGTTCATGCGTTCGCTCCTTTCCACTTTCCTTCTATTGTACCCGATTTAGCAAACGATACCAACCGCGCTACATATCGGATTCATATACATGTCTTTCCACCTGTTTGCTTTCTTCCTCGGTCATCGTATGGAATCGACCGCACATCTCACCTAAACATAGCATACCAGTAAGGTTAGAGTCCTGGTATGGCATTCCGTACTCACTTCCGCAATATGGACATTTCCACATAAAAAAACTCCTTTCTGCATTCCCCGTTTCCATCGGGCTTTTAGACTAAGCATCCTATGCTATTAGTCTGCACGCTAAAAGAAGTTTATATGTTCTGTATCAAAGCGATTTCGCAAAAAAGCTGCCTTCACATTGGAAGACAGCTTTTTTTCCATTACCGCCCCGTATCCGTTAGAGGCGTTGCCATAATGAGAGAGTCCAGCATTCGAATCCATCCTTGGGCCGCACATACATCCGCTTCCGCTTCGATTAAGTCTTCCGTTGTGTTGAGTAATCTGGCAAGTTCTGGAACATCGACTCTTCCTCTTTCCCACACAATTTGCAAAAACTCGTTTCGAAACATGGCAATGCCCCTCCTTCTTTTTCCTTCGCTTGCTCGGTATGTTTATTATACATATTTCTTCCGGAATATTTTGTCTAATCTTGTCATACGAGCTAGCAGAAGTTTTCGCGCTGATCTGGCAAAAAGACGCATATTTCTCGGAAGTTGAAACCTTTACTTCCTACCAGCGTACAACAGAGCATATATATTCTCATAAAAAGGACCGATGGATATGTGGAAACGTTGGCGTCAACGCATAAAAGAATGGTGGCTTGACAGGCCTCACGAACCGGGTACAGTTGTTAAAAACCGCTATACGGTTACTCGCATGCTCGGTATGGGCAGCTATGGAATTTCTTATCTTGTATTCGATCGCATGCAAAATGAAGAGCGGGTATTGAAGCAAGTCCGCCCTAGTCGGTTGAACAGTCCTAAAGGACGTCCGTTGTACGAATATGAGATTGAGTTGCTTGCCACGCTCCGCCATCCACAAATGCCCTATTTATTCGATGCATTTGAAGAAAACGAACAGCTTTATTATGTCATGAGCTACATTAAGGGCAGCACATTGGAAGACATGCTGTTTCAGCAAGACGCTTCATTTACTGAGCCAGAAGCATGGCGTGTTATTCTGCAAATTTTGACACTGGTCAAATATCTACATAGCAGACGTATTATTCATCGTGACGTACGGATTCCTAATGTAATCTGGAATGATGGCACAGTATATCTGTTGGATTTTGGACTGGCTCGTTACGTAGACGACTCTCCTTCGTTCCTTCAGGATACGGATAGCCATTACTGGCTAGAAAAAAAATTGAAGCGGGAAGTTCATCCTCGAAGCGACATGTATGCGCTTGGCCACTTTTTGCTGTTCATGTTATACAGTACATACGAAGCAGATGAAGATGAGCCGGAACGCGGCTGGGAGAGGGAATTGTCGCTTGCGCCCGAAACTGTACGGATGCTCAGACGCATGCTACAATTCGACCAACCATACGAAACTGCGGATGAACTGGAGAAAGACATCCTGACTTTTCTGCAAAGCTACGAAAAAGAAAACTCGCAGAAGACGTAAAAATAGAGTGGGAATTGGCAGATCGTTATCCACTAGCGAAAGATGTAGCTGAACAAATCGCACAGCGTCTGGGTGTTTCCACATCTTATTTATTATGTGTTTCGATAGAGGATGAAGATACTCTGCATCAGGCAGATCAAATCTTTAGTGAACTTTCAAAACACGCTGTTTCTGTATCGGAGAGCTATGTTAACGCTTTAAAGGACAGAGATGATGCACTCACGATCGAGCTTACAACCGCTTTAATGAAAGCCGTGTATTATCAGCAATTGGAATCATCCTCGTGTTTGGAGTAGGGTTTTCACCGTTCATTGCCGAGCGCGTGTGGGGAGATCCCTTTCATCATTATGGAAACTCCATGGTATATGGGATTAATTTTTTCTGGTTTCGCTTTACTTTTCTTACCTTCTATGTTTAGGTTTGCCTTTCTTCTGCTGGAGCGCAGGGCGCATCCAACCTCTTCTTTTTCTGAATCGCCTCCTTCCAACCACGCTACCCTGTCAAAATATCAAGTGTAATTTATATAGTTATTGCGCTACAAGCTAATGAATCAGACCTTCAACAAATCTTTGGTGCATAATATACCATTGCTCCACAACAAAGAAACCGCGCCCAGCGCGGTTTCTTTGTCACTTATTCTTTACCTTTAGCGATTTCATTTTCTTCATACGAAATCCAATCGCTCCAGCTTCCTGGATACAATTTGACATTCTTATAGCCAAGACGTTCAAGTGCGAACAGGTTAGCGCAGGCTGTAACGCCTGATCCGCAGTATACAATCACTTCCCGATCCTGCGGCAATGCAGCGAAATGCTTGCGCAACGCTTCCTCATCTTTTATTCTTCCACTCTCATCAATAATGTTCTGCCAGTCATAGTTCACCGCGCCAGGAATATGTCCTCCAACAGGGTCAATCGTTTCAGATTCCCCGGTATAGCGGTCGAATGCACGTGAATCCACAAGCACCGCCTGCTCTCCGGCCATGCTTTGACGCACATCTTCCATACTGCGCACCCATTCCCCTTTTACATGCGGTTCATATGTCACCTGTACAGGGGTGGGAATTTCGCGTGTAACCGGATATCCGGCTGCCTTCCATGCGCCGTATCCGCCATCAAGCAAAGCGACCTGCTGATGACCAATATATTTTAGTACCCAGTAAGCCCGGGCTGCCATCGCCCCTCCTTGAGCGTCGTATAACACTACGGCTGTGTCATTGCCTATTCCCACTTGAGCTAGCTTGGACGCAAATGCTTGCGCCTGAGGCCATGGATGCCGTCCACCATGCTCCGTTTTCGGGGCCGACAGGTCCTTTTCCAGATCAAAATAGCGTGCACCGGGAATATGATCTTCTTCATACGCTTCTCTTCCTTTGTCTGGACTGCCAAGCACAAAACGGCAATCCGCTACGACAAGATTTGCATCAGATAGATGCTCTTTGAGCCATGAAACCGCAACAAGCGTATCCATCGTACCCTTCCCCCTTTTCCATCCATCTATGGATCTTACTGAATAATCAACACCCTTGATATATATCATTCACCGCTAAACAGCGGCTTGCGCTTTTCTTTAAACGCCTGTACACCTTCACGGTGATCAGCTGTACCCGCCATAACGGCCTGCGTATTCCGTTCCATATCCAGCATTGCTTCCAAATCAGCCGTAAGTGCCTGGTTCGCCAGCTTTTTAACCATTGCATACGTACGAGAAGGCCCCTTCGCCAATTGTATTGCCAGCTTCTGTGCTTCTTCCATTACTGTCTCTGCCGGATAAATTTCGTTTACCAGGCCCCATTCTTGCGCTTTTGTCGCAGAAAGTACTTTACCGGTAAAAAGCATTTCCTTTGCACGATACGTACCGAGTGTACGCGGCAGGAAAAACATTCCCCCTCCATCGGCTACAAGCCCGATTTGCGCAAATCCAGCTGAAAACTTCGCATCCTCCGATGCCAGAATCAGATCACAGGCAAGGGCAAGACAAATGCCTGCACCGGCCGCATAACCATGTACAGCTGCAATAATCGGCTTCTCCAGTTTGCTCATAGACCGAACAAGGTAATTCAGCTTGCCTACGAAATCATGGATGTCAAGCGGGGTAAAATCGCTCATGCTTTTTACATCGCCACCTGCACAAAAAGCCCGTCCCGCTCCTGAGATGACGAGAGCCTTCACTTCTTTATTGCGCCCTGCCTCCTCCATGGCCTGTATTAGCCCATCCAGCATTTCTTCACTGTAAGCGTTTAACACTTCAGGTCGTTGTAAGACGACTGACATGACTCCTTGTTCGACCTCGAAACGAACTACAGACGTTTGCACACTCATACGTGCTGCCTCCTTTACTTTTTGCAGGATTTTTTATGCCTGGCTCGAAATGGAATAGTTATACACGTAAGATCTATTACTAAATCGTTGGAATTTACTGTTTTTTATCGTAGCAGACGATTGTGAATAAAGTCAATGTTTGTTCACAAAACAATCTGCTTGACTTACTATAATAAATAAGAAAGTACGCCACAGCATGCAGGCAAAAAATCGGAGGTGTGCGCCATATCCGGCGACAATGATGAGCGAGAAATACGTATATTTATTTCATGAAGGCAATGCAAGCATGAATGAACTCCTTGGGAGAAAAGGTGCCAATCTAGCAGAGATGAGTGCGCTTGGCCTGCCTGTCCCTCCTGGATTTACCATTACTACGAGTGCTTGCCGCCGTTTTTATGATGAAGGCAAAACCATTCACCCGGACATCGGCCGGGACATCTATCATGCTCTTCACACACTGGAGGAAACATCGGGCAAGCGATTCGGCCATCCGAGCAATCCGCTTCTCGTATCGGTCCGCTCAGGCTCGTCCACGTCCATGCCTGGCATGATGGATACCATCCTAAATTTAGGACTTAACGATTATACGGTCACTGCTCTTGTGAAGCATAAGGAGAATAAGCATTTCGCATATGATTCATACCGTCGCTTCATTCAAATGTTCAGCTCTATCGTGTTAGGCGTAGATGAGAGCCTGTTTGAGGACGAATTAGAGAAGGTAAAGCAGCAAGCGAACGTAGAACAGGATTCGCAGCTTACTCCTGATCATCTGCTGGATTTAATTTTAATCTATAAAGAAATCGTCATGAAAGAAACGGGACATAAGTTTCCTCAAGACCCAAAACAGCAACTTCTTACAGCTATTGGTGCCGTATTCGATTCATGGTACAATCCGCGAGCGACATTCTATCGACGCATTCATAAAATTCCTGATCATATCGGCACCGCCGTCACAATTCAACAGATGGTATTTGGCAATCTCGGACCAAATTCAGGGACAGGCATCGCGTTTACCCGCCACCCTTCCACAGGAGAGAACGAGCTGTTTGGGGAATTCATGTTCAATGCGCAGGGCGAGGATATCGTCGCAGGCATTCGTACACCACAACCGATGACAGTGCTGAAGGAGCGACTGCCGGAAACGTTTGCCCAGTTCGACACGATTGCTTGCCATCTTGAAAAACATTACCGCGATGTACAGGATATAGAATTTACTGTGGAAGAAAGCGAATTGTATGTTCTGCAGACGCGCTCAGCTAAACGAACCGCAGAAGCCAATATTAAAATCGCGGTCGATATGGCAAATGAAGGGGTTATCGATCGAGAAGAAGCAATTATGCGCGTCGATCCGGCTGCCATCGCTCCGCTCATGCAACACACCATCGATCCGGCTGCTGAGCTGAACGTTATCGGCAAAGGGCTTGACGCCAGCTCAGGTGCTGCAACCGGTATTATTGTATTCGACGCGGAGGAAGCAGAGCGACAACACCGGACCGGCCATTCCGTCATCCTCGTGCGTCAGGAGACAACACCGGAAGATATCCACGGTATTCTGGCCAGCGCAGGCGTATTGACTACCCGAGGTGGCGTTACGAGTCACGCTGCTGTTGTAGCCCGCGACCTGGGCACTCCATCCGTTGTCGGTTGTGAGTCCTTTAAGGTGGATATGGAGCAGCGTGAATTACACACAGACACTGTAATATTGAAAGAAGGAGACGTTATTACCATCTGCGGTTCAACCGGACGAGTTATCCTAGGCGAAGTCCCACTCGTGCCTCCGAAATTCTCCAGAGAATTCTGCACGCTTCTGGAATGGACGAATGAATTCAAGACGATGCGCGTATACAGTAGTGTCAACACGCCGCAGGAAGCGGAGCTGGCGCGCAAGATGGGCGCAGAAGGCGTGGGCTTGTGTCGAACCGAGTTGATGTTCATGGACCCGGAACGCCTGCCAAGAGTAACACGCATGATACTTGCACGAAATCAATTTGAACGAAGAAAAGCATTAAACGAGTTAATCCCTATGCAAAAATATGATTTTCATGGGATTTTTCGGGCTATGGCAGGCAAACAAGTTACTATTCGTCTCATCGATCCGCCATTGCATGAATTCCTGCCGAACCCATCAGCACTCGCACTGGAACTGGAGCGTGCACGCGTGGCAGGCGATAATGAGCTAGTAGAAGAAAAAGAGGCGCTGCAACAGCGTATAGAGATACTCCACGAGCTGAATCCGTCATTCGGACACCGCGGCTGCCGTATAGGTATCACATATCCGGAAATATATGAAGTACAGACACGTGCCATCGCCGAGGCAGCACTCGAACTAAAAATGGAAGGAATCGAGGTGTATCCACGCATCATTGTGCCACTCGTGAGTGACTGGCGCGAAATGAAAAAGGTACGGGAAACCGTCGAAGAAACACTACAACAAGTATTCAGCATATACCGTGACCGGATTGACATTCCGATCGGTGTCTTCATCGAACTGCCACGCGCATGCATGACGGCGGATAAAATAGCAGAATACGCCGATTTTATTACATTTGGTACGAATGATTTGACGCAATCAGCCTACGGTTTCAGCCGGGATGACGCCGAAGGCAAATATCTTGCTTACTATTTGGACAATAATATTCTGCCGGAAAATCCATTCGTGTATCTCGATACGGAAGGGGTCGGTCGATTGATTGAAATCGCCATAGAGCAGGGGCGTAAGAACAAACCAAACTTGAAGACTGGCGTATGTGGCGAACATACGAGTGAGAAAGATTCCGTACTCTTTCTTCAGAATTTAGGCATGAACTTTATCTCCTCCGTTCCACAACGAATCCCTAGCGCTAGAATTGCCGCCGCACAGGCGGCAATCCGGACGCGAAGACATTTAGAAAACAGATAATGAACGCCGTTTTCTTATCCATAAAAAAGACAGGGCCTATTTCAGCCCTGTCTCTTTTATTTCTCCGCTAGCGGCTTTAATTCAAAGCCTTCTTCAAAAAGCTGCGCATACCGGATTTGAGGAAAGTCAACGTCCGTATGTGTGTAATAGCGCGTGTCGATTACAATACGGCCGTCTTCCGGAAAACCAAGATTATCGAGATACTGCTTAGCCCTTACGAGCCGGTTTTGAATATCCGCCCACGACTCGAACTGCCAGCAAATCTCCAGCTTATCATTAAACACGCTAAAATGCACACCTGTCTCAGTTAGAAACGGCATTACTTTCGTATGCATGATATCGCCGCTCCAGACAATTATATCCCCGTTCTTCAGCAAAATGCCACGCGCATACTTTTCATCGCGGTAAATGCTCTTCGCATCGCGCCGCGTCGGATTCGTATATAAAAACAAATCGTCTAGGTTACTCATTGAAAGCTTCCTCCGCTTCCCCCTTTAAACTTATGAATCCGTTTCTTCTTCCAGCCAATTATAAAACGGAAACTCTTGCGGCAGCGCTCCAGAAGCCGCCACGGTAGGCAAGCCTTGTTGCAGCGTCTGTCCGCTCCGCTGCTGATGCTTACGGAATTTCAGACTATATTCCCGTGCCTGCTGCGGCGTTCGAATGTTATTACGGTGCCACTCAAATAGAATGCGGTCAATATAGCGAAAAAACAGCTTACCTGAGATAACCGCCTCCCTAAGTGCTGCCATAATTAACGCTTCGCTGTAACCATCCTGATCAATCCACATGGCCAGATTCTCACACTCAATCGGCGATAGTGGCCGTCCAAATTCTTCTTCGAACACGGCATACAGATTCTTCACGCTTCCGTTCCTCGCTGCGTCGGGTATATCCTCTGATATAGCCTTTCCTTCCAGACAAGCAATCACTTTCTTATGTAACGGAGTGAAGCAATACCACTCCGAACGAACGCGTGTTGACGGGTCCACTGTTTCTTCAATCGAAATATATCCTTGCTGCACCAATCTTTGCAGCCGTTTTACCACTACGGATGCCTCTGTGGACAGCCTCTCCTCCAGCTCATGCATGGTCGGAAACGGCTTCCCTTCCGCTTTAAAAGCGAGGAGATGAATAATAATCATCATCTCTTCGTCCAATAATCCAATTTGCCTGTAATGCTGCAAAAGCAGATTGGGCAGCGAAGTCGTTCCTGCTTCCAGCATCCGTAATAAGACGTCACTCATCGAAATCCACCTCTCATGTATGAACGATTATAACAGGATACATTCGACAAGTTTAGTCTTGTAAAAGTTGCATTTTTCCTTTATGGCCTTATGGATAGAGACGGTTCAAAAGACGCGGGAATGGAATCGTTTCCCGTACATGCTCCGTACCACAAATCCAACCCACAGTACGTTCCAGGCCAAGCCCGAAGCCGGAGTGTGGAACCGATCCATACTTGCGCAGATCAAGATACCATTGGTACGCTTGCGGATTAAGATCATGTTCTTCATATCTTTTCTTCATAAGTTCTAAATCATCAATCCGCTGACTGCCTCCGATAATCTCACCGTATCCCTCCGGCGCAATCAAATCGGCGCACAGGACAACATCTGGATTGGTCGGATCCGGCTTCATATAGAATGCTTTGATGCCGGTCGGATAATGCGTGATAAATACTGGCTTGTCAAACTTTTCCGCGATTGCTGTTTCGTGCGGTGCACCAAAATCTTCGCCCCACTGGATTTCATGTCCGTCTTTCTGCAGCATTTCGATGGCTTCTGTGTAGGTAATGCGCGGGAACGGCGCCTTCACATTCTCGAGCTTGCTTGTATCGCGCTCGAGACGTTTTAACTCAAGAGGGCAGTTTTTCAATACATATTGCACAACATAGCTAACGAAGTCTTCTTGGATGCGCAAGCTCTCTTCATGGTCAACAAATGCCATCTCCGGCTCAATCATCCAGAATTCGATTAAGTGGCGGCGCGTCTTCGACTTCTCCGCACGAAATGTCGGACCAAATGAGAATACCCGTCCAAGGGCCATCGCTGCCGCTTCCATATATAGCTGTCCGCTCTGAGACAAGTACGCTTCCTCATCGAAATATTGGGTGTGGAACAGTGTAGTCGTCCCTTCCGCCGAGGTTGGCGTTAAAATCGGCGGGTCCACTTTATAGAAGCCACGCTCTTTGAAGAATTCATATACCGCTTGAATGACGGCTGAGCGGATAGAAAGAACCGCCTGCTGGCGCATAGACCTAATCCAGAGATGACGGTGATCCATCAGGAATTCTACCCCGTGCTCTTTTTTGGTAATCGGATATTCCTCTGCGATCTGAATGGGGTCTACACCAGTTACCGTGAGTTCATAACCAGATTTGGCGCGCTCATCTTCACGAACAATACCGGTAACATATAGCGAGCTTTCCTGTGTGAGCGATTTAGCTGCATCCCACATTTCTGGCGTTACTTCCTGTTTAACCACTACTCCCTGAATGAAACCGGTTCCATCACGCAGTTGCAGAAATTGAATCTTACCGCTTGAACGCTTGTTAAATAGCCAGGCTCCAAGCCTTACTTCTTCTCCTACGTGCTTTCCGATTTGAGCAACCGTCGTCAGCATATTCTCATCCTTCCTTTGTATGTAATTATAAAATTGTGTATATAGAATGTTATGGATAAAATAAGATAAACCTACAGAATTATACTACCCTGTTTACCGTTTTGCAAATGCTCCTGCTCCTTTTTTTTCGACAGGAATTCACAGGAATTTCTCAGCCTTAGGGCGGAGGTGTAAGAATTTAAATACTGGTACAATAACTATATCATATACAGTATTTTCATGAAGGGTGGGGCACAAAAAAGAAAGAGAAAATTGGAATGAATGCGCAAAATCGGTGGTAAATATTTTATATCATTCCATTCTATTGTAGAAAGTAGGAGATGCGGCGATGAAACTTTCCAGAAAACTCGCGGCCTTTGTTCTGTCGCTCGGCATTATTGGTGCGGCCAGCGCTTCAATTTTTACACAACCAGACGTACGTGCAGATGATAGTGCGCTTCCTGAACAACCTGCACAACAAACCGCTTCTGCTCCGGCAACGGAACAGAATTCCGAACCGGTCGCTTCTGATACATACGCTAATGAAGCGATGGGCTTTTCCCTTCGATTGCCCGATTTATGGATAGGTAATTATACTGTAGAACAGGTAGAGAAGAACATCGATGGATTCCCTGCCGTTATTTTTTCTAATCCAAAGCACTCATTCGAACTTATGGAAATCGTGAAAATCCCTGTCCACGTATGGCAATCTGAAGGCTATGATGAATCTCTTTATATGAAGCTGACCGAGCAAAACGGTACAGTATATGCAGCGCTATTCCCATCGGAGACGCTGTATGAAGGAGACCAGGAAGTTACCGAGATAACGAATATGCTAAATGGGATGTTCCAACAAATCAAAACTACATTTAGCGTGACACAATAGACTCGCGGGAAGGGCGGCATACACATGCCGCTTTTTTTATTTTTCATATAATTGACTCCGTAAACCTGTTCATCTTATAGTTAAAATGTACTAAGGAAATTTTTTCTGCATAATTAATGAAAGAATTTGCGCAATGAAACTATTGCCTGCTAATGATGACCCCGCATCCTTGCGCTTCTCAAACATACCCTGTGCCAAGACGGTTATCCGAATCTTGTACTGGCGAAATCGGCAGCCGAGGCCTTCACCTATATTGAAGATAATCATTCGAACCATACCGAGCCGTTCGATTTAATTTTGATGGATATTATGATGCCTGTATAGACGGCATTTCGGCCTGCCAGCGCATTCGGGAACATCCTATCTATTTCGTATACGCCGATTATTCTTATTACGGCATACAGTGACAAGGTATATTTTTCTAGGCTTCTTTCTTCTTTATATATTTAAAATTAAAACATTCTTCTTTTAACAGCGCAAAAAAAACACCACAGCAAGAAAAAACGGTGCTTTTTTACACCGTTTTTTCTCAAGCATACATAAAAAGGTCATCTCTTCCGACTATATAATAGGAAAAGATGACCTATCATTGTTTGTAGAGGATGTTCAAAAATTACGGAAAACGGAACTGCGAATTTCTGCGTTACGTTGTCCCTACGCTCCGCTGCTCGGGTCTACCGCACCTTGACCTTCACGGCTCTGTTTGTCCTCCTTTTTGAACAAGCTCTTATATCAGTCGCTTAACCATTTAGTTTTCTTCTACGAACTTTTTAATGCGGGCAATGCCTTTTTCTAATTGCTCTAAAGAAGTCGCATAAGAAATACGAATATGGTTCGGCGCCCCGAAGCCGGAACCTGGAATAAGCGCTACATACTCTTTTTCCAGCAAAGCCTGTGCCCATTCATCCACATCAGCATAACCGCCTTTTTTCATTGCTTCGCTTACGTTGGCGAACAGATAGAAGGCTCCTTTCGGCTCTACACAATGAATGCCTTCAATTTCGTTCATCAGTTTTACGACCGCTTTGCGGCGCTTATCGAATTCGACCTTCATCATTTCTAACGGCTCTTGCGAACCTTCGAGCGCCGCCAGTGCGCCATATTGCGCAAATGTCGTCGGGTTGGACGTGCTATGGCTGGACAGGTTCGTCATCGCTTTAATAAGCTCCTCGTTTCCTGCTGCATAGCCGATCCGCCAGCCTGTCATGGAATACGGCTTAGACATACCGTTAATAACGACCGTTAAATCGTATGCTTCCGGACTTAGGCTTGCAATGCTTACATGCTCACGTCCGTCATAAATCAACTTTTCATAAATTTCATCAGATACCATCAGGATTTGCTTCTCGATGCAGACTTGTGCCAGCCCTTCCAACTCTTCACGCGTATACACGCTGCCGGTTGGGTTACTAGGCGAGTTAATGATAACTGCACGCGTCTTATCTGTAATGACTGCACGCAGCTGTTCCGGCGTGATTTTAAATTCGTTCGCTTCTGCTCCTTCAACAAATACCGGCACGCCATCCGCCAGAGTAATCATCTCCGGATAGCTGACCCAATATGGAATCGGTACGATGACCTCATCGCCCGGATCTACAATTGCCTGAAACAAGTTATAAAGTGCATGCTTCGCTCCATTGCACACTACAACTTGTGAAGGTTTATATGTAATATTGTTATCGCGCGTCAGCTTTTCGCAAATCGCTTTCTTCAGCTCTACAATACCGGCAGCAGCCGTATATTTCGTCTGGCCCTCTTCCATCGCTTTTACTGCAGCGTCGATAATATGCTGCGGCGTATTGAAGTCCGGCTCCCCGGCTCCCAATCCAACCACGTCGTATCCTTCGCTACGTAACTCTTTTGCTTTTGCAGTAATGGCGAGCGTTTTGGACGGTGTAATTTGTGCCACGCGCTTCGCTAATTTCATAAGTGCTCCTCCTCTACTTCCTACAAAAATCTACATTATTTTGTTTTTTCAATACCTTTTCATTTTACAACTCTTATATTAAAAAGGGAAGGATAGATGCCTGTAAGTTTATTTCCCTGGTTATAAATGCAGAGCTTATTTTTCCAGCGCTTTTCTTAATATAAAAAGGATAACCCGAAACCATTCGGATTATCCTTGTGTCGTCTACTTTATCTCGGTCCAATGGGCAGTAAAATCTCCACTAAACGTACGCTATAGGATAACTGTCCCTAAGACCCGGATACGTGCAACTAACCATCAGTGAGGAATGAACCCCCCGCTAATGCAAGCTTTATTTTATGCTTTCATGCGTCGAGCTTCAATTTCCTCGACTTTACTCTGCTTCGGAAGCGCACGAGCTTCTTCAAGCATAATACGGAATTGCTCGCCGTTCAGTACTTCTTCGCGCAGTAAATGATTAAGCGCGTGCTGGAACACCGGGAAGTGCTCCGTGAGCACTTTGCGTGTGCTATCAAGCAAATCATTCAAAATACGCTGACGTTCCTCATGCAATGCCTCTTTTCCGACCATATCCATCTTCACAATGCCGAGTCTGGACAGTCCACTGTCAATAATCGTATTCACCAGATGCAGCGCCTGTTCAAAGTCATTGCGCGAGCCGGTGCTACGTCCACCGTACAGCATCTCTTCCGCCACCGCGCCACCGAGCGCAATCATAATTTGCTGCTCAAGATTCTCAAGCGTATACAGGTAGCGGTCCTGCTGCGGACTTTGACGTACGTACCCCAATGCCTGACCGCGTGGGCGCAGCGATACTTGCGATACGGATAACGGACGCACCACTTCAGATACAATAGCGTGACCAAGCTCATGATTGGCTACACGTTCTCTCTCTTCCGCGGTTGATTCGCGGTCCGTCTGCTCACCCATCATTACTTTATCGATAGCATGGGAGAAATGGCTCTGCGTAATAACCTTGCTTTTATCACGAAACGCATAAATCGCCGCTTCATTGGTTACACTTTCTAACTGAGCACCAGAAAAGTTAAACGTATCGCGCGCAATGGCCTCAATGTCTACATCATCGGCGAGCGGTTTGTTTTTCACATGAATCTCAAGAATTTGCTTACGCGCTTTCATATCTGGCAGATCGACCACAATTTGACGGTCAAAACGTCCCGGACGCAGCAACGCATCATCAAGCATGTCCGCCCGGTTAGTAGCGGCAATCATTAGAATACGCGGATGCTCGGACGTTGTAATTCCGTCCATCTCCGTTAATAGTTGGTTAAGCGTTTGATCATACTCACGGTGCTGGCTGCCTTCACGCTTACCACCGAGTACATCGATTTCATCGATAAAAATAATGGCGCTCTCCTGATTGTTCTTTTCGGCTTTCTGCTTTGCTTCCTTGAAAAGATCACGGATGCGCTGTGCGCCGACTCCGACATACATCTCTACAAATTGGGAACCGGAAGCTGCAACAAACGCAGAGTTTGTATAGTTGGCGGCCGCTTTAGCCATAAGAGTCTTACCTGTTCCTGGAGGTCCAGTCAGCAGGAGGCCCTTTAACGGGCGAATGCCATATTCTTTCAGCGTATCTTTGTGGATCAGGAAATCGAGCGCCTCCCTCAGCTCTTTCTTCGCACGTTCCTGACCACCGATTTGATTGAATTTCACTTTTGTTTTAGGCGTTTCTACCGTAGTTTTTTTCTGACCGATAGACATGCCGCCCTGCCTCATCACAAAAAAAGCTAGAAAACTGATAATCATCGCGGCAATAATCAACGGAGCCACGTTCACGCCGATGAATACGAGAAACGCGATGATGACCGGGATTACACCGATGATTATTTCTTTACCCATTCCGGCTCACCTCTCGTTCACGCGGCAATACCGCATAATACGGGCTCTTGCCGTCATTTAAATAAATATATACATACTGATCGTCCATATAGGAGCTAACATTTTTCAATTGATGTTTCTGTTTAATTTGATCCAAAACGCCAGGAATCTTTGAATACGTGTGGAGTTCCATTGCTTCAGCAATAGCGAATGCGTTCTCATCCCAAATCTTTTTAAGATTTTTGTTCGGAGAATCGAATTCTATTTTGATCGGTTTGCCGTTGGCTTTCTCGGAGGCGATTTTCTTTACTTTTTTGTAATCATCTGCAAATTTATCGGAATTGCTAAACGACACATTCAGGGTAATCGCATCGCGTGCGATGGCAACGTCATTAAGCTTTACACCTTGCATAGTGGCAATTTCTTTGGAAATTGGTTTTTTCACAAATTGATTCTGAAATACATACCAACCCCCAAACAGCAACAAACTACTGAATAAAATGGATAAAAAGATGGGCAATGGGCGTATTTTCATTTTCTACCCACCCCTTTCTACAGAAGTGATATATTGTTTGTATATCACGTAGTATATCATAAATATGTTGGTTATGGGATAAGCGTTTTTTTCCGTCACAAAAAAGACAAGCTTAGGCGTGAAAAACAAAAATAGAGCGAAGATTCTCTCCGCTCCATTGTAACACTTTTCTTCAGTTACGTATTCATCTCTGGTAACTTCTTCGGCAGTTTATATGCTTTCATAAGCTTACCATTGTACATATCAATGTAATAATAGTGGAAGATATCTCCTTCAGTGAACAGTACTTCCCATACCTTCTTGTTATCTTGCTTAGCGGGAATAATATGGATAAGTTGCATGCTCGGATGGTCTTTGCCAAGCGCTTTCAACACGTTTTCTTTCGGAACAAGTCGCGACATTTTCTCTACCTCTCCCTGATCTCCGTGAAACCAAGCAACCAGCTTTTCGCCACTTTCCGTTTTTCCTTCGACTACAATATAATCCTGCTTACCGTAATACGTGTCCACAAAGGTTACTTCGTTCATCTGCGTCCGTGTTAACGCCAGTTCAGACCCCTTTTCCTTTATCGCCTGCTGCTGTCCTTGCACATGTAAATACATTGCCAAAGCTGAACACAGCACAAGCATAACTAACGCAAGTATCCCATATAACCACGATTTTTTCATTCACGTTCCCTTACCTGTATTTCGTATTTGTGTAACATGCCTTCCACGTCTAATGACGGCAGAGACATCAAAAACTGCTAAACATACTGCTTGGCCTCCCGGAAATACTAATCGTACGCGCAGGAGGAGGTGAGCGTGCGTGAAGCAGCCGCACCTTGCGCATCTTTTTGAACAATTGCCGGATGAAGTGGCAAGGCTGCTCGCGGATGAGCGTAATCCTTCCTGGATGCTTCTTTCTTCTCCGTACCGATGTGGAGAAGAGATGGATTTTACATCATTCCGCCAGCCTAACCTTCATTCTTGGATTACCATGGAATAGCCGCAATCACAGCGGTAATTGTAATTTAATTCCCCTACCTATCCATCTCATTCTCATTTTCCCTGCCATGCATGGCAGGGAGCTTTTTTATTTTTTCTCCAGCAATTCAAACATGCGGTTTGCATTCTCGATTACTGTTTCTTCCTCCATCGTGAGACACTTACCGTCTTTAACTAGTTGCACACCTTGAACATATACGTCCGTTACATCTCGACCGCTTGCCGAATAAACAACATGCGAAATCGGGTCATTCGCCGGTTGGAAATACACATCATGTGAATTAAGCATAATAAAATCCGCCTGCTTGCCTACCTCAAGCGATCCGATTTGCTCATCCATAAAAATAGCTTCCGCTCCATAAATCGTCGCCATACGTAGCGCTTCAGACGCCGGAACGAGCACCGGATTCTGGCGATGGCCCTTATGAAGCAGGGCTACCATCCTCATCTCTTCAAACAAGTCAAGATTGTTATTGCTAGCTGAGCTATCCGTACCGAGCGAGACGCAGATGCCGCGTTCCATCATATCCGGCACACGGGCAATGCCACTACCAAGCTTCAAATTGCTGATCGGGTTATGCGATACTTTGACATCATACCTAGCCAGAATATCTAGCTCTTCATCCGTTAAATGCACAGCGTGTGCAACAAGCGTCGGACGATTGAACACGCCAAGCTTCTCTAAGTGCGCAACCGGACGCGCACCATAATCGGCCACATTCTGCTGTACTTCCCATTCTGTTTCGGACATATGGATATGAACGGGTAAATCCAATTCATGTGCACGTGCAACAATTCGTTCTACATAATCCGGCGGACATGTATATGCTCCATGCGGCGACATCATCGTCATGATGCGTCCGTTGGCAGTCTCATTCCATTTAGCAGCGAACGCACTCGCCTCTTCCAACTTCTTAGTCTGCTCTTCCGCTGAACATAGGCCGATGACTCCGCGGCACAGACGAGCACGCATTCCAGATGCGGTAACCAATTCTGCTACCATATCCATATGGTCATACATATCGACAAACGTCGTTGTACCTGTCTTCAGCATCTCGATAATAGACAATGAAGTACCCCAGCGTACATGATCTTCCGTAAACTGAGCCTCAAGCGGCCACATTTTTGTCTCCAGCCATTCTTGAAGCGGAAGATCATCCGCATAGCCACGCAGCAGCGACATAGCAGTATGTCCGTGTGTATTTACAAGACCCGGCATAACGATACGACCTTTAGCGTCGATTACTTCATCGTATGTATCAAGCTTATCCGGCATTTGTCCGACATGTGTCAACACGCCGTTTTCAAAAGCGATGGCGCCATCGTAAATAACTTGGTTCGTTTGGTTGACAGTCAACACTGTCGCATGAATGACGATTGTTCTCATAGGGTATAGGGCGCACTGGTCACCAGCGCGCCTTGCCTCCTTATCCTTCATTTTTATCCCGCTTAACGGGCAATAATTCCCCCACCTCAAGACTTGGAGAATCAGGGATGTTTAGGTGGAGATAAACTTCCTCTAGATTCCGATACGCTCAACTAACACGCAATGAGGGATGAGGTCCCCCCTGAGTGAAGTTTCACTTTATAAATAATACGCCAAGCTATGCAGTTCCATTGTAACATCTGCATCATGGACGCGCACCCACTCCGGTACACGCAGGTTAGTAGGTGCAAAATTCAAAATGCCCGCCACTCCCGCATCTACCAGATGATCGGCCACCGACTGTGCCGCATCCGCTGGCACAGCGATGATACCGATGCGGATATCCTTCTCTTTAACTGCTTGTGCCAATTCTTCGAGTGGCTGAATGATTAAATTTGCAATTTTTTTGCCGACCTTCATCGGATCGGCGTCAAAAATCGCAATAATCTTCATATTATCCTTTAAGTACGCATTATAGTTGCTAATGGCATGCCCGAGATGTCCCGCCCCGACCAATAGAACATTAACCTGCCGATCGAGCTTGAGAATGCTTTTGATTTTTTCCACCAAATAATTAACTTCGTAGCCTATTCCTTTTCGGCCGAATTCACCGAAGTAGGCAAGGTCCTTGCGAATTTGTGCCGGGTTTAAATCAAGCGCTTCACCAAGCTGCTGCGACGAAACTGTACGAACATTCATTACCTTTAAACTATTTAAATATCGCAAATAAACGGGAAGCCTTTTAACAACGGCTTCGGAAATCTTTGGCACTTTCACTCTTGGTCCTCTCCTTCTTACCTATATCCCACTTATTGAAATTTCCTGTATATGCTTATCTTTGCAATGTTCTATTCTATGCAAGCCAATCAGAAATCTCCGAAAGCAATTGCCCTGTCGGCTGAATGAGCACGTTCGTCTCAGGCAAAGACTTAAGGAAGACTCTTCCGTAACGCGCATCAATAACACGCCTGTCATAGATGAGTACGATTCCCCGGTCCGTGCTAGTACGGACAAGTCGGCCAAATCCCTGCTTGAATCGAATAACCGCCTGTGGAACGGACAGCTGCATAAACGGGTTTTTCTTCTGCTCTTCAAGCTGCTGGTTACGTGCCTCAACGAGTGGATGATTCGGTGGTACGAAAGGCAGCCGGACAATGGCCAAGCAGGACAAATCCTCGCCTGGGATGTCCACACCTTCCCAGAAGCTGCTTGTGCCGAGCAGCACACAAGCAGGGAGCGAACGGAATTGTTTGGTCAGCTTGCTACGGCTTGTGCCATCCATTCCGTGACCGAGAACAGTAATCTCGGCCTCCTTCAGCCTTTCCTTCAGTGGCTCATATACACTGCGGAGCATCGCATACGATGTGAACAGTACAAGCATCCGCCCTTTCGTCGTTACCGCTACCTGCGATAAGGAATCTATCAACGCCTCTGTAAAATGGCGCTCGGACGCTCCTTTGATATTCGGAATTTCACTTGGGATGCATACGAGCGTCTGTTTTTTGTAATCGAAAGGAGAGGCTAGCACCGCTGTATCCACGCCATCTTCCTTCAATAAGTCAGCAAGTCCAAATCTCTCTGTTGCATAGGCGAAGGAGGAATTAACGCTCAGTGTCGCCGAGGTAAGAATTACGCTCTCTTTTTTATCAAAAAACTGTTCGCGCAGCAAACTGGACACATTGATCGGCACTCGATGTAAAAAGATGTTTTTACGCGTACTGCGTGTATCCAGTTCAATCCAATACACATGGTCATCATCCTCTGTTAATAGCATATCATGCAGCAAGGAAGCATATTCCAAACAATCCTTAACCATACCGTTTAAATCGGTCACCAGGCTCTTCATGCCCAAAGGCACGTCATCACCATGAATGTCGGCGTAAATCGCCTCCAGCTTTTTTCCGATAGTAAGCAGTAAATCTACGCTATTGCGCACGGCTGAAACTACGGCTCGGCCCCAGCGGCTATCAAGATTCTCCTGCCTATAACGCATAACGGTATGCCCGATTTCTTCGCCTTCCTTGGCCCGCTGATGCGACCACTGATAGAGAAGAGTATACATCTCACGAATGGTCTCTTTGCCTTCGCGTATCTGCTGATAAGCAGTCTCAATCGCATGTTTGCTCTCTTCATAGCTTGCTGTGTTCCATCCGCGTACCGCTTCTTCAACTTCTTCAAGAAGCCCTACTCCCCGGTCCGGGTACAACCGGTGCAACATTCCTTCGAGCTGATAAGAGGAAATCGAATCCCCAAGATGTCGGCTCGCCACATCATCAAAATGATGGGCTTCATCAATCACCGCATATTTATAGGAAGGAATAATACGGTGTTCGGCACCCATATCAGTGAACAGAAGCGAATGATTGGTTACAATAACCTCGGCTTGCTGCGCCTTGCGCCGTGTCTGATGGTAATAACAGCGTGAGAACCATGGACACTGTCGGTTCAAGCATGAGCCAGCGTCGCTTTGCACCTGCTTCCAGTATACCTGACCACCAGAAGGCAGATTTAATTCTTCCATGTCCCCTGTCTCCGTCTCCGTCAACCAGACAAGCATCTGCGATTTGCTAAGCTGCACATCATAGTTATCGTGCTCCTCCTGCAGACTATGTGAAAACTTTCGCAGACACAAATAGTTATTCCTGCCTTTTAATACAGAAATACGGGGAGCATCATCGCCAAAAATTGCTTGCAAAATCGGTAAATCACGCGAATACATCTGTTCCTGTAACTGAATGGTATGCGTCGAGATGACAACCGTCTCTTCCTGCCGCTTGGCCCAGAATACGGCCGGAATTAAGTACGCAAGCGATTTTCCTGTTCCGGTTCCCGCTTCAATCATAAGATGGCGGCCGGAATCAAACGAATCGTATACTTGCTTCATCATCGTAACCTGGGCGGGGCGCAACTCGAATCCAGGCATATGCTCTTTCAACACGCCCCGTTCCCCGAACAGGGTATCGGCGAAAGCGTCAAAATCCATCGTCTCTTCAAGAGAGCGGCCGGATTTTTTTTCGACCGTTGTTCGTTTCTTTAAGCAAATCTGATGCACAACTTCCAGGTCCGTAGATGGTTCATATGCGCCTTGACGAATCTTCCGCTGCTCGATATCAGACAGAAGGGTCTGTACGTCAGAATGGAACGGTCGGCTTAACCGTTGAAGATGCTGAAGAGTAACAAGCGGCATGCTCTCCAGCTTATCGAGCAGATGCAGCAGGATATAAGCTGTCGCTTCCGCATCGGAATCGGCCTGGTGCGGCCGATCGTGCATAATATCGAGCCCGACGGATAAATCAGAGAGCCGATATCCTTCCTGACCCGGCAGCAACAAACGCGACAGTTCCACCGTGTCAAGGAGCGGGCCCGTAAACGGATGGTATCCGGCTTCATGCAATGCATTTTGTAAAAACGATAAATCAAAAAAAACATTATGAGCTACAAAAGTAGCCCCGTCTAGCATCTTTAACAACGAAGGTATCGCATCTTCGATGGGTGGAGCATCCGCTACCATCTCATCATTAATGCCTGTCAATTTTTCTATAAAGGGGGGAATATCGGCTCGTGGATTCACCAGTGTAGAGAAACGTTCAGCAATTTCTCCATCACGAACAAGAACAGCGCCGATTTGTATAATCCTGTCTCCCTCTTTTGGCCGATTGCCTGTTGTCTCAAAATCGACCACAACAAAAGTGTTCAAATGCTTCACCTCAAACTCTTCCGCTTCATCACGTTTTCGCAGACAAGGATCCACTTATTATTTTCTATTACTTACGAGGGAAGTGCAATAAAAAAAAAGAAAAACCGGCTTTTACGGAGCCGGCATCCATTCTTTCCATCGTTCGTATGCCTCTTCGTATGCGCCGTCGGTGTAGTGTAAAAGTCCGGCATACAGGCCGCTTTCACGAATACCGCCAGCTGCATGACTTGCCGAAAAGTGCGGCAGTGCTTCTTCTCGTTTACCTTGAAGTAAAAGAATCCGTCCCTGCAAATAATGTCCCAGCGTACGCACATGGCTAACTTCCGCAGCCAGCAGACCATCGATTAGCGCTTGCGCTTCTGAAATTCGTTGCTGCTTAAGCAGCGCCTCCACCATCCCTGCCCAGGCCAGCGGCTGATTATATTTTCGGGCAATGCGCTCAAATATACGCCCCGCACGCCCGCACTCTCCCTCGCATAGCAATACCCATGCATACGAGCAGGCGTAATCCGGCTGCTCCGGAGCCAGCGTCAAAGCACATTTTAAACAAGAAAGTGCTTTGTCTGCCTGTCCATTCTGCCATAATGACCAGCCCAGACCATGCCAGACAGAGGCATCATTTCGATAATCAGGCAGCAACTCCCTATAACAGCGAGCTGCGTCCATAAATCGCCCCAATTGTTCATATGCACAGGCAATCCTTTTACGGTGCTTTGCCTGGCGTGCGATCGCTTCCGCCCGTCCCAGTAATTCGCAAGCTTCCTCCGTATGCTTGCTTTTGGCGTGGCTGGCACTTGCGAGGAGTAACGCTTCCACATCGTCCTTTTCTTTTTCCAGAAGCGAGGCACATGCTTCTGCAGCTTCTTTATACCTTCTGAGCTGATACAAGGTTAGTGCCTGATTGTATGTTGCATCCGTTAAATCTGGAAACATGGCAAGCGCATGTTCAAACCAAAGCAATCCTTGTTCAGCATTGTTTTCCAATGCGGAAATACAGCCTAATGCATTATACGAAGCGGCACGGATAAAGGCATGTTCACACGTTTCGGTAAGCAGGCGGAACTGCCGGTATGCCATGTCCAGCCGTCCAGACATAAGAAAGCCGAAGGCAAGATACAAACGGGCCACAGCAACATCAGGTGCTTCTTCGATTACCTGGTTGAACGATTCGACCGCTTCCCGGTACATGGATAACATAAAGTAGCCTTGTCCTCGACGGAATTGGGCAGCTAACGGATATGGAAGATAAATCTCCTGTACGTCTTCCGTTTCTTCATCTACTGATTGCAATTCCAAAGCATCGAAAGGCTCCCCCCCCATGCTTTCAAACATGCGCTGAACCTCTACCAGCTGCTCTTCAAAGTTCAGCCATTCCTCCACTACTTTATCACTAATTTGGCGCAATTGCAGAACGGTATGGTACAGTTTCGTCTTCTCTTCTTCCTGCGCCACCGCCATGCGTTCCTTAATCTTCCCGATCCTCTCATTCAACCCGGCAAAATAATACGACAGTAGCATACTTCCGCCACCTTTCACGTCAACTGTGATATAGTTTCAGTGTGGCACAAAGGCAGAAGAATTATAAAAGCAAATAAGAAAAACTCGTGGGCATGGCCACGAGTCCTTTTTGTACACTTTATATGTCTTACATTTAATAAATCGTAGCGTGAATTTCTTCGCCAAGCATTTCGACGATACCATTATTTTCATCCATAATGGCGACTTTCGGTCGGTGTGCCTTAGCTTCCTCTTCACTCATCATGGCATAAGAAATAATGATAACGACATCACCCGGCTGCACTAGACGGGCCGCCGCACCATTGAGACAAATAACCCCACTGCCGCGCTCCCCTTCGATTACATATGTTTCCAAGCGAGCCCCATTATTATTATTAACAATCTGCACTTTTTCGTTGGGCAAAATATCTACCGCATCCATAATATTGCGGTCAATGGTGATACTTCCCACATAATTCAGATTGGCTTCCGTTACAGTTGCTCGATGGATTTTTGCTTTCATCATTGTACGGAACATGCTGCCTCCTCCTGACTTGCCACAAGCATAATGTTATCAATTAGGCGGGTATTCCCGAAACGAACGGCAAGCGCGACAATGCAATCCCCATGCAGCTCTTCTAGCGGCATAAGCCCGGGATAACTACGAATTTCGATATAATCAATGCTTGCCAGTGGACTTTCTTGGATGACCTTCTCTATAGCCGTACGAAGCTTCTCCACATTTCGTTCTCCCAGTCCGACCATACTCTGTACTTGCCGTAAAGCACGCGATAATACAAGCGCTTGCCTTCTTTCTTCCGGTGATAAATACACATTGCGTGAACTGAGCGCAAGACCATCCGCCTCGCGTACGATCGGACATGGCACCACTTCTATCGGCATGTTTAGATCACGAACCATTTGCATCACGACCGCTACTTGCTGTGCATCTTTCATGCCGAAAAATGCGTAATCCGGCTGTATGATATTGAACAACTTGGCCACCACCGTAGTCACGCCGTCGAAGTGACCCGGACGGGACGCGCCGCACATCGATTCAGTAATGTCTTGCACAGAGACGTTCGTTTTACTCCCAGGCGGGTACATCTCTTCTACCGATGGGAAAAACAAGATATCCACACCGCGGGATTCAGCAAGACGGCTGTCTCTTTCAATATCGCGCGGATAGTTCGCCAAATCCTCATTCGGTCCAAATTGCAGCGGATTAACGAAGATGCTCATCACGACCACATCAGCCGTCTCTTTCGCCTTATCAACCAAACTCAGATGCCCTTCATGCAAATACCCCATCGTCGGAACGAATCCGATCGTTTGTGGACGTACTTTGTGTAGGGAAGCGCGTAGCTCTTGAATAGAGGAAACCGTTCTCATATTTTGACACCTTCTCCGTATAATCTCTCCAACATTTCTTCCTTCATCGTGAAAGTATGCTCATCCTGCGGAAACGCTCCGCTCCGCACTTCATCTGCATACTGTGTAATCGCTTGTTTAATAAGGCTACCGGCATCCCCGTATTTCTTGACGAACTTCGGTACATGCTCACTTCCATAAGACAGTATATCGTGGTACACCAATACTTGTCCGTCGCAACCGGCACCAGCACCAATGCCGATGGTCGGAATGGAAAGCTTACGTGACACCAATTCCGCCAACTGCTTTGGCACACATTCCATTACAAGGGCGAACGCGCCCGCTTCTTCCAGCGCTAAAGCATCGTCCAGCAGTTTCTGTGCGGCTTCTGGCGTTTTTCCCTGTACTTTGTAGCCCCCCAACTGGTGAACGGATTGCGGTGTTAATCCGAGATGTCCCACTACTGGGATACCAGCCTGCGTACAGCGGCGGATGAGCGGCGCAAGCTCTGCTCCCCCTTCAATTTTAACTGCTTTCGCTAGGCCTTCCTGCATGATGCGCCCTGCGTTACGCAACGCTTCCTCAACCGTGCCATGATAAGTGAGAAACGGCATGTCCGTGACTACAAATGCATGCTTGGCCCCCCGCGTAACCGCTTTCGTATGATGGACCATATCTTCGAGGGTCACAGGCACTGTCGACTCATAACCAAGCACCACCATGCCGAGTGAATCTCCAACGAGAATCATATCAACGCCGGCTTCGTCGGCTAATTTGGCAGCCGGATAATCATACGCAGTCAACATGACAATACGCCGGCCTTCCCGCTTCATCTCTTTTACAGATGCGGTTGTAATTGGTGAACTTCCTGCCATTTTCATTCCTCCCTGACGCTTTGAGCAGACTCGGTAAGAAAAAGGCTTGTTAAAGGCATATAAAAAACGCCTTCAACAGAGAAGAAGGCGTACGGAAACCATGATTGAATACAAGATTAAATCTGGTAACAACTTATTCCCTCTGTCTCGGTCCTCATCGGCTCAGAGCAGATTACTGATTATTGTACCGTTCAGCTACAGCAACAAAATAAATGTTCGGGTGTCCTGGTACCGTTCCGTATGGATACAGTCCTGACACCCCCCATTATAAAGGCAAGAATAACGCCTCGGCAATCCTTTTTACGCATGGATTTCTACGTCAGCTGAATATACCTTTGTTAATACGCCATCCTCCTGACGCACCAGCAGCACACCCGTATCATCAATACCTTCCGCATATCCTGAAAGCGCTCCTTGCAGCATACGGATCGTTACCTTTTTGCCAATCGTAATGGCGCAGCGCTCCCAACGCTTCTTCACAGGAGCAAATCCTTCCTCAAGATATAATTCGTATAGCTCTTCTAGTCGGAACAGAATTTGCTGAATAATCGGCACGCGCCGCAAGGTCTCTCCCTTGGCAATTCGTAACGATGTCGCAACTTCGCGCACTTCCTCTGGAAATTGTTCAGGCAGCGTATTTACATTCAACCCCATGCCAATAATAAGGAAATGAATACGGTCCGACTCCGCATTTAGTTCAGTTAGAATACCACATACTTTCTTACCGTCGATCAGAATATCATTCGGCCATTTAATCTGAGCACCAATCCCACAGAACTCGCGAAAGGTCTCAACGATGGCAACTGCTGTTAGTAGCGTTAGCTGCGGACATTTTTGTAACTCTAATGCAGGACGAAGCAGCAAGCTCATCGAGATGCCCGCTCCGGGCGGTGAATGCCATACGCGACCTAGCCGTCCTTTGCCTCCGACCTGTTCGTCCGCGACAACAAGCGTTCCTTCAGGAGCTCCTGCCTTGGCCAATTCTTGACACTTATTCTGGGTAGAATCTATCGTTGCGTAATAATGTACATGCTGTCCAAGCATATGTGTCGTAAGACCCGCTTTAATCTCCTCGGCGAGCATAATATCCGGGGTAGAAGTCAATCGATAGCCAGAACGGCGCACAGCCTCGAATACATACCCTTCTTCCCGCAATTCTTCAATATGTTTCCAGATAGCAGTGCGGGAGACACCAAGCCTGCGGCTAATTTCTTCTCCCGACAAAAAATCTCCCTCTGCCTGTTTAAACATTTGCAACAAACTCTCACGTATCTTCATCCACTATCATCCTCGCTCGGAGTAATAACGCCTGCCGCTCATTTTCTGCCCGTCCCTCGTTTACATCCAGTGCAAGCTCAAGCAGCAAGTCGCGAACCCATGGACCGCCTCTACGATTCATCTCCTTTTGCAAATCAGCGCCGTTTATGGCTAAATCCTGAAGCACCGTTATCCGCATAGATTCGTAAAGCTGTCTCATCTCTCTTACAACGTTTTCGTCTTCATATATAATTGCATATAACGACGCAGCTTCATGCAGCGCTTCGAATCCTTGCTCGAGTATCCAGCGTATCCGCTCGCCTGCCGTATGTGAGCCATGTAGCCTCCTGGTTAAATCCACTATCTGCTGGCATGCTCTGATTACTTTCTTCTCACAGCGTAGCGCGCGCAGAATCGTCTCTACCTCTGCTTCCCGGTTACAGATAAGAAACAGATAGGCCCAGCGCAATACTAGACCATCCGCTGTGCATAACTGTTTTTGCTCCCTATCCGTAAAATCATGTTTATCTTCAAACAGTTGGCAAAAGCCTGGCAGCGCAGAAGCAAGCCCTGTGTGCAGTACGCCAGTTACGATTCGCTCCGGGTATGGGCCTACAAGCGCCTTGTTCCATTCGGCGCTAATTCTCTCAACCGCTACATAACGAATATCTTGCGCATGCCTTTGTATCGCTTCGTATGTATGCGGATCAATAGAAAAGCCGAGTTGGCTTGCAAAGCGCAGGCAGCGCAGCATGCGCAGCGCATCTTCAGCAAATCTCTCATCCGCCTTGCCCACCGCACGAACAATTCGGGCATTCAAATCCTGCCTTCCGCCAAACGGATCTACTACATCTCCACGCAAATCCAAAGCCATCGCATTCACTGTAAAATCACGGCGTGCCAGGTCCTCAGTAATATCGCTTACGAATCGAACTTCATCCGGACGGCGATGGTCGGCATATCCTGCTTCTGTTCGAAAGGTCGTTACTTCCAGCGGAACACCGTCCTGAAGCACCGTCACTGTTCCATGTGCAAGCCCTGTCGGTATTGTTCTGGCAAACAAGGATATCACTTCGTCCGGCCTGGCGGAAGTCGCGATATCAAGGTCATGCACCGGTCGTCCAAGCAACGTATCCCGTACGTATCCCCCGACGAAATATGCTGTATACCCGGCTTTCTCCAGCACATGTAACACTTGCTTTCCGGCTTCAAGTATATTGCTTTGCATCACGGCTTGGAGCACGCCTCCGTTTCTTCGGCTAGCACACGCCGGTAAACCTCTTCATACTGCTGTGTAATATCCTTATGACAAAACGTATGGTATGCTCGCTCTATAGCCTGACGGGAAAAACGCTCATACATGGCAGGATCGGAAATAAGCTCAACTGCTTTGTCACCCATACCCTCCACATCACCAATCGGAAGAACAAAACCTGTCTCCCCGTCTTTAACCACTTCCGGTAGCCCTCCAGCGTTACTAGCGATGACTGGCTTGCCGCACGCCATCGCTTCTAGCGCCACCAGACCGAAACTTTCCTGAGCGGACGGCAGCAGCATAACATCAGCCATCGATAAAACACAGGCAATATCTTCCTGTTTACCAAGAAAAATCACGTCTTCCAAAAGATTCAGCTCAGCCGCCAACTCCCGTACTACAGGCAACTCCGGACCTTCACCAATCATCAATAGCTTGGCTGGCATACGCTGTTTAATACGGTGGAAGATTCTCACTACATCGTCCGTGCGTTTCACGCTGCGAAAGTTGGAGATATGAATGAATACCTTCTCTTTATTCGGTGCATATTCTTCGCGCACATCACACATATCACGCGGATAATACTCCCGTTTATCGATGAAATTATAGACCAAATCAATCGGCTTGCTAATCTGCAGCACTTCCCGCGTTTGATTAATTAAGCTTTGCGATACGGCCGTCACTGCATCGCTATGCTCAATACCGAAGCGGATAATATCCTTTAGCGTATGATCATACCCAAGCACCGTAATATCTGTTCCATGGAGAGTGGTGACCACTTTTAGGCGATCTCCCACCATCTTCTTGGCTAGATACGCGGAAATCGCATGTGGAACGGCGTAGTGTACATGCAATACATCTAAATTTTCTGTCTGTGCAACTTGAGCCATCCGGCTTGCTAGTGTTAAATCGTACGGGGGATATTGAAATACCGAGTAACTATTTACGTCCACCTCATGAAAATAAATATTTCTGTAATATTTTCCAAGGCGAAACGGCATGCCTGACGTAATAAAATGTACGGTGTGTCCTCTTTCCGCCAGCAGCTTGCCTAATTCCGTCGCTACAACGCCGGAACCGCCCACGGAAGGGTAACATGTAATTCCGATTTTCATCGTTCGTTCCCTCTCATTATAGGAAGTCTTTCAATAGTAACGGAGTATGGCTGACAAATCCCTCAGCATATGCCACACCAGCGGATTGACCAAATACGTATTCTCTAGCACGCACCCGCTCCAGATACCCCTCCGTTAAGGGCGTGGCTACCGAATCGGGCCCCATCTCAAACTGTGAGCGATAAGCGCCAAGCGCCGCCATCTTTACATCCATCTCTTCGCTAATATCTAGTAAAAATTGCGGTTCGGTCTGCCCATTAATAAAATATGCAAGCACATGCTCTACTCTATGTGCAGGCAGTATCTCTTGCTCATTCGTCTCATATTTGCGGATTTTGGCATTAAACACAGCTTCACGGACCAGTACACTGCACATGCCATGGTCTGGGTGCCTATCCTCCCAATATGGCATCAATACAATACGCGGCCGATACAGACGAATGGTATGGGCAATAACTTGAATCTGCTCTTGAACCGGCATAAGCCCTCGATCTGGAAGTCCGAGATTAAGCCTAGTATGCAATCCGAGTAGTCGAGTAGCCTCGCTCGCCTCCTGCTGACGCCTCTCTACGCTTCCATTGGATGACATTTCGGCATAAGTCAGGTCACAGATACCTACTTTCTTCTCTTGCTTTACCCATTTATGCAGTAAGCCACCGGCGCCAATTTCCACATCATCCGGATGTGCGCCAAAGGCCAACGCATGCAAAGGTTCCGGCATATGGTCCGTCATGCGCGATCCTCTCCTTTATATTTATGGACAGTCTCCCGCCAAGAAAAATTCCCCCGTTCAAGTGCATGAATCAGCATCTCTGCAGTCGCAATGTTAGTAGCGAGCGGAATACTGTGAACATCGCATAGCCGAAGCAACGCAGTAACATCAGGTTCATGCGGCTGCGCAGTCAACGGATCGCGCAAGAAGATGACAAGATCCATCTGATCCTGAGCAATCAACGCACCGATTTGCTGATCACCACCCATTGGCCCGGATAATACCCGCTGAATATTCAGCCCTGTCGCATCCATAATTTTTGTTCCGGTTGTGCCGGTCGCATATACTGTGTGCTTGTTTAATGTATCGCGGTAGGCTATTGTGAAGTTAACCATCTCGTTTTTCTTATTGTCATGGGCGATTAGTGCAATATTCATATGGTTTCCCCTCTTATACCATAATATTTTCTAGACCGTATATCAGACCAGTATGTTCCATGACTTTCTTAATGGCAAGATTAACACCAGGCATAAACGACTCGCGGTTAATAGAATCATGGCGGATGGTTAGCGTCTGTCCTACCGCTCCGAAAATTACTTCCTGATGGGCTACAAGCCCCGGCAAACGAACGCTATGAATACGGAATCCGTTATAATAACCGCCCCGAGCACCCTCGATTGTTTCCTTTTCCTCTGGATGTCCTTGTCTTAGTTCTTGACGTGCCTCCTGAATCATTTCCGCTGTCTTAACTGCCGTTCCGGACGGAGCATCGAGCTTCTGATCATGGTGCTGTTCAATAATTTCAACATGCGGCATATATTTGGCCGCTTCCTGGGCGAACTTCATCATTAATACCGCCCCAATGGCAAAATTGGGCGCAATAATAGCGCCGATACCATATGTTCGGCATAACTTGTCCAGCTCTTCAATATCTTCCGGTGTAAATCCGGTTGTACCGACTACGGGACGAACGCCTGCTTCAATCGCTGTTACCATATTTTGCTTCACCACATGCGGAGTTGTAAAGTCGACTAATACATCCGGTCTGTACTTCTCTAAAGCCTGTCTTACATCCGGCACAAAAGGTGCTGAGAGAGCACCTAGCCCAAGTACATCACCTACGTCTTCTCCGTTGTATTTCGGATCAACTCCGCAAACAAACTGCAGCGCTTCATCCTTCATAAGCATTTTTACCGCTTCTGATCCCATCCGGCCGCGTGGGCCGGCTATCGCTACACGAATTTTATCCATTATTATGCCTCCCCCTTCTTTTTTTTCTCTGCTATTACTTTTTCCCGGCAACGTGTAAGCAATGTTTTTGCTTCCGCCGAATTCGGGTCAAGCCACACTGCCTGACGGGCGGCTTTGCGTGCCTCAATATACCTTCTACGTAGAAAATAAATCTGTGCAGCTACATAATGGGCCCGCACATATAACGGATCGAGCGCCACCGCTCGTTCAATGAGAGCAAGCGCCTGCTCCTCTGCTCCATCCTCTAAGCGCTGCACCGCCTCTTCTGTATATCGGCGGCAAGACAAACGTTTATGTTGTAGGATGAACTTTTCGTTATTTGGCTCCAAGTTCAATGCTTTTTCAATCGTCTGGACAGCCAAGGCCAGCTGTTGATTCCTCGCATACGTAACGGAGAGCTTAAAATAGTACGCCGCATTAGCCGGATCGCACTGTATCGCCTTCTCGAATGCGCGAACCGCTCGCGTGAAATCATGGTCGAACAACGCACGATACGCTTCTTTTATATAGTGTTTACCCGCCTGATTTTTCTCTGTATCCATTGCCTCACATCCTGATTTGGCCTATGGTATACAGTATATGTACTCGCCATTTACTCTGTGTCGATTTTTGTCCACCGGTCCTTGTCACGCGTATTAAATTTATGCATCATCGCATGAAAGGCCTCTTCCAGGTTAATATTAAGTGAATTAGCAAAACAGACAAGGATGAAAAGACAATCTGCAAGTTCCATATCAATTGTATTTTCAGCTTCGTCCTTGCGTTTCGGTTTCTCGCCGTAATAATGATTCACTTCACGCGCCAATTCACCAGTTTCTTCGGTCAATCGGGCCATCAACGCAAGCGGCGAAAAATACCCTTCTTTAAACTGGCCGATGTATTCGTCGACTGTACGCTGCATCTCAGCGATTGTCATGGATTGCTTCTCGTCCGGCATATTGCTCCCCCCTTTGCGGCTATATGTATATTCTGTATTTCTTATGTTACCGCAGAGGTGGAAGATTGACAAATTTCCCGGTATAATATCCATGATCTAGCATTTATCTGGGAGGAACTACATGAACTATCACCTGCGCAATATTTTTGCCATTCTGCTCGGCTCCGCGATTATGGGATTCGGTATTAACTATTTTAATATCGCTAACCGGCTAGCAGAAGGCGGCATTACAGGGATTACCCTGCTTCTAAAATATACGCTTGATTGGGATCCGGGCATTACGAACCTCGTATTGAATATTCCTTTGCTGTTCGTCGGCTGGAAGATGCTCGGTCGGCAGTCGGCAGTCTACACGATTATCGGAACTGTTAGCGTATCTGTATTCCTGACCCTTTTCTCTTCATTTCGCCATCCGATGGAGAACGATACGCTGTTGGCTGCACTGTATGCGGGTGTAACGGTCGGGCTTGGCCTAGGACTTGTATTCCGCTTTGGTGGAACGACAGGCGGGGTGGACATCCTGGCACGATTGGTGAATAGATATTTGGGCTGGAGCATCGGCCGTACGATGTTTATTTTTGATATCTTCGTTATCGCTTTGTCGCTTTATTATCTCAATCTCGATTTGGCAATGTACACACTTGTTGCGCTGTTTGTGGCAGCCCGTGTCATCGACTTCGTACAGGAAGGTGCATATGCAGCTAAAGCAATTATGATTATCTCGGATCATGCCGTGGATATTTCCCAACGCATTATGCAAGAGATGGGACGGGGCGCCACGCTACTGAAAGGGCGCGGCGGCTATACGGGTCTTGACAAGGAAGTGCTGTATTGCGTCGTCAGCCGAAATGAAATCGTTCGTTTCAAAAATCTGGTGCATAAAGTCGATCCCCATGCATTTATCATTATTAATGATGTACATGAAGTGTTCGGTGAAGGCTTTACGCTCGATGAGCAGAAACAACCACTGCAAAAGTAAGTAGCCGAGCGAGTGAAAAAGAAAGGCCCGCGCTTTTCCGGGTCCTCCACCTTACAGGAGACAGGAACAAAAATAAAGCACCATTTCCCCAAAAGCGATATACTACAGGCAACTGTCTCCCTTTATGGAAAAACCACGGTGTTTTGCCTGCACGCTTTTTAGGGAAAATGGTGCGGACCCAAAAGCTTCTTTACAAGAAAGACAGGGCCTATTTCTAATCCCGCTCCCCGCTTTCCAAAAAATTCAAATTTATGGTTCTCTTCGTTTTCTCTTCTTTGCATCCTGCTCTGCCTTATATTTTCTCCATCCCACATAACCAAGCGAAGTTAGAACGACTGATGCAAAGAGCGCAATAATAAGGAGTGGGGAATCCGGAGGCATCCCGGGTGCAAAAGCGGACCTATCTTCTCCGACAAAAATAGCATCTACAAGACGATTCAATTCAGTAAGGGCATTAGTAATTCCTTCCCAATTGTATTCCGCCTTTCTCGTCTCCTGTAGCAAAAAGCTATAAATCGAATACAAAGCCTCCATCTGTTGCGCAGACGCAGCTACCGTAATAGCGGGCTTTAGCGTCTGATAAAGCTGTAGATTCTGGGCAAAAGCCTGGGAGAATTCAGCCTGCTTGTGTCCTGCACCCAGCAGCATCATTTTGTTGATATGTTCCTGATAAGAGCTATAGTAGTTCTTCCATAATGGCTGCTTCTCATGTGTTAAACTATCAATTGCCAAACGTATCTGTAAAGCATGCCATAGTAAACGGTTCGGCTCCAACTTCACTGCAGCAAACGCACGTTTCGCTTTGATAATCGTATCAGACAACGCGTTAACCGCCTCAATCGATAATCCTTTGGGCGGTTTCGTCTCTGCAAACAACGCTCCCAAACTTGCAAGTTTTTCTTTCGCTTCAGGGTACTTTCCTTCCTTGGCTAACTGGTATACATCTTGCGACAGAACATCCATCTTTTGATATACTGACATCGTCTGCTCCGGTACTCTGGCGGAGAAGACGCGATGATCCAGCACGGACCAACCCGTGTAAAGAACCGCGCAGAGGAACATAACACCTACTAGAACAATGATTTTTTTCACGACTCGTCCTCCCCCTCTTACCACATATGTATGAAAGAGAGGACAAGGATATGTTTACGATCTTTGCGTACGTTGATAGAATCGAACCAAAGCATAGACAAGCCACAGGCTAAACAGACTCAGCCCTACAGTCGCCCATCCGACTACATTGTGGTACGTCTCCAATTCATCGGCAAGCCATGGATGAATATCGAGCGTATAGTCAAGCAAATCATTCAGTAATGTCCAGGCTGCCACATACAAAATATGGCGCAAGCGCAACGTATAAAACCTTGCATACAATAAAGATTCCAACGCCATACCCCCATGCGACGCCATCAGCATATAATGCTGCCAGTTGAGCTGGTCACCCAGCGCAGCACCAGCCACAATTACCGCCACTGCCCATACTCCGTATTTGAAATTCGTCACGGCAGCAAATGCCTCCAGTCCCGGTATGCTGCGTCCCACAAGCATTGCAATAAGCACCAGCGTAAATAATGTGCTCGCGGTCGGGCTATCAGGCACAAAAATTCGCAGGAAGGCAGGGGACGTCATCTCTAGCTGGTAAGCATACCAGATGTAGCCGTATATCGAACCGAGCCCGTTAATTACGATCATCATCCAGAGAAACCAGCGGGTACGCAAAGAAGCAATAAACCAATTCCATACTGTTATCATATTGTATTCATCCTTTATGTAATAACTAGCCTTTTCTATTTTATCATTCTATGGTGATGTGAAAAAGCCAGACGGAAATCCGCCTGGCTTTTTGCTTATCCTGGACCAACGGGCAAGCACCCGCTGATGGAAGTTTTACTTTGATTACTTCACTGTTGTCAAGTATTCAATCATAGAGCTCATCTGCTGGTCAGACCAACCGGCACCAAGTGGCGGCATTCCACCACGTCCGTTCTTCAGCACTTCTACCACACCTTCCGGCTTAAGCCTATCAACGACGCCAGCCAGACTCGGCCCAATGCCGCCCTCCAGGTTTTGACCATGGCAAGAAAGGCATTGACTACTAGCCATCGTTTTGCCTTCTTCAGCCGTTCCACCGGTCGGAGCCGTCGCACTTGCGCCACCTTTATCTGCTTCTCCGCCTTCCGGCTTCTTCTCCTCAGTAGCAGGAGTGGAAGTACCACCGCCACCGGCTGCATCGCCTTTGCCATCGCCTTTCAGGCTGGCAAGGTATTTAACAAGCTGGTCAAGCTCTTCCGGAGAACCGTTAAACATACCCTTCGGCATTGCGCCACGGCCGTTTACGATCACATCATGAATGGCTTTCTCGTCAAGGTGTCCGCCTACATTCCATAACGGAGGCCCAGATACACCCTCCATATTTCCACCGTGACATCCCTGACAGCTTGCCTGTTTCGTCCAAATCTCATCTGCTTTAAAATCAGCCGGTGGCTTCGCAGCCGCCGCGCCGCCAGCACCTGCAGCCGGCTTCGGATGGAGACGATTGTGCTCGTCAATCGCGGCCCATGTAAGGTAGAAAATACTTACGATCGAAAGCAGCATAATCCCCGTTGCCACGGGACGCTTCGAAGGTTTGCGCTCCGGAGACGTATCAAGCCAAGGAGCAAGCACCAGTGCTCCGAATGCAATCCCTGGCACGATCACTACCCCAAATACAACCCAGTTGCCTGACTGCCAAGGGTACTTCAGCAATTGGTAAAGAAACAAGAAATACCAATCTGGAAGCGGTATATATGACGCATTATTCGGATCCGCCTTTGCCTCTAGCGGTGACGGATGGCTAATAGTAAGAATAAGAAAAGCGATTAAGACAACCGCGGCAACCATCCATTCTTTCAATAAGAAGTTTGGCCAGAACGCCTCGGATTTGCCCGGAAATTCTGCATAAGACGGAGCGATGTTCGGCATTCGCTTTGCGGGTACGCGCGAGTCACCGACATACTCTATCGTCTTGTCGTGCTTTGCCATTGAATTACCCCCCTTGTCAATGGATCGAACTCCATCTTATAGCGGTCCAGAGATCCCCTGTCTCCGAATCATGATAAAGTGTGCGCCCAGCAAAGCGAACAGGGCACCCGGCAGGAAGAATACGTGAATCGCGAAGAATCGTGCAAGCGTCTCGGCGCCGACAATCGGTCCACCCTGCAGCAGCGTCTTAATGAAGCCGCCGATAAACGGAACCTGCTCCGCAATCTGAATACCTACCTTAGTCGCAAAATACGCTTTATTGTCCCACGGAAGAAGATAGCCTGTGAAGCCTAGTCCAAGCATGACGAAGAAAATCAACATCCCAACAACCCAGTTCAATTCACGCGGACGCTTGTAAGCTCCCTGGAAGAATACGCGTAATGTATGTAAGAACATCATTACAATAACTAGACTTGCCCCCCAGTGATGCATACCACGAACGATTACCCCAAATGCAACTTCGTTCTGCAAGTATTTAACTGACTCATACGCATTGATAATATCCGGTACATAATACATCGTCAGAAACATGCCGGACAAAATCTGAATAACGGTAATAAAGAAAGTAAGTCCACCAAAACAATAAACAAACGCCGAAAAGTGGTGGGCCGGGTTTACGTGTTCAGGCACTTCATGGTCCGCGATGTCACGCCACATCGGGGTAACATTCAGACGCTCATCGACCCAATCGTACATTTTGCGGATCATGTTACATTATGCCCCCTCTGCAATCTTGTTTGCCTTCACTTCACCGAGCAGTATTTTGCCATCTTTCACTTCGACTTCATACTGATCGAGTGGCTTCATAGGCGGTGTACCCGGAATGTTCTTTCCGTTTTTCTCATACCGGCCCAAATGACACGGACAGAAGAACTCGTTTTTGTACTTTGCATCCCCATTCCAATTCACCGTACAGCCCAAATGCTTACAAATCGGTGAAAGCGCAATCACTTGATCGCCCTGCTTGTAGACCCAGGCCGTGAAAGGTGTTTCCTGTTCGCCTGTCCACACGTCCACAATCTTCTTTTTGAAGCTAATGCTTTTCGGCTCTTCGGTAATCTCGCTCAAGCTCGCTACAGGAACTTTACCGCCCTCGGCGCCCGCTTTCTGCAGGGCCGGATCGATTGCGAACTTAACCATCGGTGCTAACATCCCAGCTGCTAGAAACCCGCCGACTCCAGTAAGACAATAATTGAGGAATTGTCTTCTGGATACCCCTTTGTTGTTACGTTCACTCATGCTCTCTAACCTCCTATCCTTATGATAACGTCCGGATGGACGGCAACATTATCACACATCTTTACTAGGACATAACCATCATAAATGGAAGGGTGCCTACTGTCAAGAATTTGCAATACAGGAAACACTATAGTTTCCAGTGCCTTTTTGCTTATTGTTATATAATTTGTCACAATTCATTTCAATTCATTCTGCCAAAGTGCAATGCAGCTTTTCACAATGCGGTTGCTCTCACTTAACGCTTTTTCAAGAAATAATTTTGTATCCGTTTTTTCTTCAGGCGGTGCTGCAACTACATAGGCTTGTACTCCTTTTTTCATAAGTTCTATTGACAACGTGCTATCATTCGTAACAACTATACAGTGAGGAAACCGCTGAATAAGTGCCTGAATATTCTGTTCGATAAACGTAGTGGAAATTCCTTCATTCATTTCCTTTTTTCTTGCGACAAATAAAGTTTGAAACAAAAACAAACGCCCTGTCAGTTGTCGTTCTGCATAGCCGCATACTCTCTCAAGCCAGAACTGCCCCTTAATCCAGCTCTCATCCCACTTCTCTTCAGATGATACGCACACCGGATACAGCAACGTATCCACGTATTCTTCCATCATTATGATTTGTTCCATATCTTCTACTTTCCAACGCATCGTTACATCCTTCCCCTCTTTATATAATCATAAAAAAAAACCCGGAGTTTCCGGGTTTTAGCTTATCATATCCTTTGCTTGCACGCTACGTAAGTGCCTTACGTTGCACTTCTTTCAACTCTCCGGTCAACTCCTTGAATCTCGCTTCGTCACCGGCTTCCAACGCCTCGTCAATATTCTTATAAAGATTATCAATTCGATATTTGCGGATAGCTTCATCCAGAACCATTTCTGCCATAAGACTCAGTGTTGAAGGATTTACAATGTTTTGTTTTTGCTTTTCCATTTGTTTTCCCTCCATTCGATGTGCACCGCTTTGATTCGTTTTTTATCCGTTTGCCTGCTATAGCGAGCGTCTCAACATTCACTCTTTAATAGTTATAATTTTCTGAACTAATTATCTTTACTGCCGTCCGCGATCCCTATGCCGGCAGAGAATAAGATTTCCTATTATACATCATATTCTCGTCCGTAGAATGTGTACTCAATTATTTACAATTTTGTGTCTTATTTAATAAAAATTTACCCCAATTTGTTAACGAATAAACAGGAACGTCCGGCGTGTGTATTCCTCGCCGTAACAACCCCAAGTGAACCATCATGGAAAGCAGGCGACGGCGAATCACCTCTTCTTCAACGTCATAGTAAAAAGGGCGGACCCAATTTCGCAGCGCACGTATCAGACTCGCTTCTTCCCGCCACTCTTCATCACAAACACAGGCAAGTAACATCCATAGGCTTTCAATAGTCGGAATTGCTTTTTTGTAAGATAAAAGCCAGTATGCCATGAGACGCTCCGCGCTCTCGCCTTGTTCTATCTCTTGTGTCAGTGTCTGCTTTGCTCCTTCTTCCGTCAATGTCAATATTTCTTCTCTTTCCTGCAGCCACTGCTGATGATACGCAAAATCATATAGCAGCGCCAAACGATCCGGATAATCCCGGAACCTTCGTCCATATCCGAAACGCCATTCCTTTCCATCGATTAACTCTTCACGCACGGCCATAAGCTCCATTAATTTCTGCTGTTGTTTTCGGTACATCACACCTTCTTTAGACAGCGGTACACGGCTCGTCTGCACGTATCTGAGCAGTTGCTGTACATCATGCGCCATTGCGTATGTGTCATCGCGGTATGCATTGGGTCTCGTATAATTACCATATGCAGCTTCACACACTTCTTTAACAAAAATCTCCCGCCATTTTTGACGCAGATCATCTGGCATCGTGTAGACAAGCGCATACGATTTTCGAATACGGAACAACCAGCCCCCGTCTAATGCGCGATCCAGCAGCTTTTCATGTTCACCGTGCCGAATCTCTTCCTTGAATGCTTTTCTTGCTCGGCTTAACAATGCTTCACGCGAATATTCCTTTCGCTTCTCAAACAAAAGAGGAAGTAGAAATCTTTTCTCTTCCCAGGTGAGCTGATCGTGCAAACCCTGACAAAACCCGGAGGAAGTCAATCGATTATGCAATCCCTGAACCAGCTCGTGCTTCGAATGGATGTTGCATGTAAGCCCGCAGGCAGAAGCCAACTGGTGCAGTTGTCCAATATCAGCAAAGACAAGCGTATCAGCCAGGTTCATTCGAATTTCCCCTTTCAGGAGATACTGTTACCTGCCAGTATTGACCGAAAGAAAAACAACGTATACTTAGAGAATGAATTTTTTATACCTGCAACGTAAAAAGCAGACTCCCGCACACGCGGGAATCTGCTTTTGCTTATTTAGTGCCGAAGTAAATTTTGATAGCGTTCTTGTGCATCAGCTACCGTTTCCTCCCCGTTCAGTGCCTGTTCGTAAAAAGCGAGAGCATCTTCTACCTTTCCTTTCGCCTCTGCGACACGTCCCTGCCAATACCAGTACACCGGATCTTCTTCGTCCAATTCGCGAAGCCGCGCAAGCGCCTCAGCCGCCTCATCCCACTTTCTCAATTCAATGACAAAACGCAAATAACCAGGAAGAAGCCTCTCTTCCTCGATACGAAGCGATAACGCTTGCCGGTAAATGGCCACAGCTTGCTCACGCATGCCCAGCTTCCATAACGCTTCCGCCAATAGCGGGTATGCCACCATATAATCCGCATCCGCTTCGATAAGGCGTGCCAGATAACGTACGGCCCGTTGCCAATCGCCGATTTGATATGCCGTCATGCCTGCCCCATATAACGCTTCAGCGTCGCTTCCATCTTTATCTAGCTTTTCATATAGTGCAAGCGCCTCTTCGAACTCCCCTTGCCGTGCGGCCAAACGAGCCCGCTCATGCAAAATCTGCGACTCATCTTCGAACCCTTCAAGCAGTTGCCATTTTTCTATTGCTCGTTCGTTTTCACCTTGTTCCGCATATAACTTTCCTAATAAGTACTGAATTTCTTCATTGTCCGGTTCAAGTTCAACGGCACGCTCAAAATAGCGAACCGCCACCTCCGTAAGCCCATCTATGAGAAACAGTTCGCCAAGCAGCGCATATACACGGTAATCATCCGTTCCCGCCTCTTTTATCGGTAAAAGGGCGTCCATCGCTTCTTGCAATCTGTCCAAATCAATATAAAGCGAAGCCCGATACACACTCATTTCTCTTTGAACTTCGTCATCCCACTCCAACCGTCGCACTTCCATTCCTTCCAAAATCTCGAGCGCTACGTCGTGATGCCCTAACTCATGATAAATATTTACCAACTGCAGCCCCAGAATCGGATCATCCGTATGGCTATCCCGAATGTCTGCAAGCTCGGTAAGCCCGCCTTCAATATCGCCTGCTTCCAATAACGCGATGGCCCGGTCAAGCTGTATCTGCCATTGTTGTCTCATGAAAAAACCTCCCTGTATGAGGATGTTCAAAAAGTCCAGGAAACAGAACTGCGAATTTCTGCGTTGCCCCTCCGCCACTCGGGTCTATCGCGCCTTGAACTTCACGGCCCTGTTTGTCTTCCTTTTTAAACAAGCTCTATATCTGTTCACCCTCCGGCAAAAAGAAAAACCGTCCACAATGAACGGTCAGCCTGCATGTTTCTTCGAGCGCGAAAGCCAACTCATACTAACCACAGTAACCAGTATACCAAACAATGCCGAGAGCAGACCATAATGAACGTGCGAAGGTTGCTCTTTCGGCGGCAAACTGTAGGAAATAGGAGCATTTGAGCTAGCAATTACGCCATATTGAGTTGTCGGGATACTTTCGTTTTTTTCCGGTGAAAAGCGCAGTGATTCAGCAGAAGCAACCATATCTGTTGCCGTATCAAATGCCGCTGGATGCATAACTTCGCTCAGTTGCTTTCCGAGGATAAACACAGGGAGAAAAGAAGCAAGCAATAAAGTAATCGCCAGACCCGTAATCCACTGTCTAAGAGGTCTCGGAATTTCGCGGGCTCTTTCCGGTGCAGGAGAAGCCCACTTATTCTCTTGCAGAATCCGTTCCATTACTTTATCGGAGACAGAGAGATGCTCGTATGTCGTAGGCAGGACGGGTGAATGAAGGAATGCTTGGTTCGAATCTATGTAAAATGCATGTTCATCCTGGCACGCTTCGCACTCTTCCAGATGTTTTTCTACTTCTTTTTCCTGTGTTGAAGATAGCTTGCCATCCATATAATCCGCAAGCAGCCGTTGCACGGTCTTGCAGTTCATAGCTATCTCATTCCTTCCGCTTCATCGAACTGTGCATCGAGCATATATGGCTCAAGCTGCTGCTTAATACTATGACGCGCACGGAACAAAAGTGACTTTACGGAACTGACCGTCGAATCGAGTATGACGGCGATTTCTTTATAATCCAATTGCTCGTATTCCCTGAGAATAAGAGCGGTTCGCTGTTTCTCAGGAAGTTTGTTAATGGCCTGGCGCACAAGATGAACCCGCTCCGTACGCAACAATTCCTGTTCAGGCAGCCTATCGACAGAAATGCGCGCAGGTTGCTGCTTGCTATCTTCCAGATATACTTCGGAGTTCCGGCTCTTCCTTAATTCACTCAATACGGTATTGCGGGCGATGGTATAAAGCCAAGTCGAGAAGGACGCTTCAACATCCCGGAACGACTGGAGGCTGCGGAATGCTTTGTAAAACGTTTCCTGTGCCAAGTCTTCCGCCATATCCTCCATATGGTAGCTTTTAAGCATATGCAGAATAAACGCGAGAATTCTCCGTTCGTACCGGTTAATCAATTCTGCATAGCATTCCACCCGGCCATCTTTGATTTCGCGAATTAACTGGGAATCGGTGACCAATATCTGTTACCCCCTTGTTGTCTTCCACTCCCTTTGCGCCATGCCGTTGCACTGCATCGGTATTCGACGTTATCAGAGAGCTATGTTGCATCTATTTGCATCTTTTTCTGTAAATAGTAAGTATTTGTTTCTTCTTCCTCTCGTATAGACGAGGGAAGGTGACCAAAAGGTTGCAGGGTTTTTAAAGTTTTTTTTCGGAAGAAGAAAAAAATCGGCTTCTGACCCCGATACGAGCGCTCCTTTTTGAGGATATGCACCGAATAACCTAGCCGGCTGCCGAGCTCCTACCTCCACCATTCTCCGCAGCGTCCGCTCGTTCACGGGAAGCTTCCCGAACCCTGTGGAGGAAGCAGAGAACTCTCCGAATTGTTTTCTGTCGTAAGAAAGCTCCGAGTCCTTGTCCATTTCCCACGTAATATAAGCACCATACGAACGCTTTCGGTCAGAGATGCTTTTGACGATTTTAGGATGCTCATCCAGTATAAGTGAAATCCCCCTATATTCCAACATTGTAACTAGCAGCGGCATATGCTCTGCAAGCCAGCGTTTTCTTTCACGCAACGTGCATTCCTCTGCAAAAGATAGCTTAAGAGCAAGCCGATAGCGAGAAAAACCCGCCAATAGCAGTGACCAGAATGAAGCCGAAGGTGAATCAGAGGGACACATAATCATTTCGAGCATCGGAATACGATGCGCAAGGACAGCCCGGATAAGCGATTCATTCACTAAACGATACGGTACACGCAACCGAACTCTATACTCAAGCCAGCTGTTATGATGCATGGCCAATTCATATGCGAGTGTCGTACGCCAGTTTGTCGCATGGTTTACCGTCAAATCATCGACATAGGCGGTATACCCTTCCCGAAGCCATTTTTCCTGCATATGCTTGAACCCTTCAGCATTCGTTCTCTCACTTCCTAGTGAAGAGCCAAAACGAAATAAGCCAGGGAGCATATAACAATCGCTCCCATCTATTTCTTTTATCGGCGGCTTCGGTGGAATGTGTTCATGGATATAATGGATTATTTGATCTTGAACCCATACATCAGCCGTGAAACAGCGTTCTGAATTTACGAGAGTAACCCCACGCACAATAAACTCCATCTTGCCCGTCCCCCATTCATTTGTTTATCTTCAGCAAAATTAGAAATTTCGCTGGTTCGCCTCAGATATAACAATCCATGGACATATCATATGGGAGTGCTCCCGTCATATCACACGCTATGCTACTTGCCGCATAAGATGAGTTTGTCCGATAAAAGCAGGGCACTTTCGACTTTTTATGCACGTTTGCTTCTTCGCAACTTTTCGAAGGTAGGTGGAAAAATAAGAGTCTGTCCTACATCCATACATATGCGGCGTCGAAAAAAACATACCTAAAAGATATCGTGTTATAATTTGTCGATTGATTAGGGCTTTCCCCAAGTCCTATCACATACTACAATGGAACATGTGACTGTATCATATGATCAGATATGTAACTGGTAAGGAGGGGTGGTCCGTGGAAGAAAGAAAATTAATTCAATTAATCACGGAGAAAAGGCGCTCTATGCACTCTCTTTATATACAGGCAAACAAGAATTTACGTGATGAGAAAGTGCTGGCTGCAAGTAAAGAAGTCGACCGCTTAATTAATGCGATTATGAAGCAGCGTATGGCCGCACGCAGTAAAGTCCACTGTTAACATCGAAGATTCTTACACATATACGAAACAGCGAAGCGGTACGATCTGTACCATAGCGCAAACACGAACAGGGCGCGCACCATGTTTGTTTCTTTTCTGCAAAATCTTAAGGAAAAGAAACGGTCACGGTACGCGCCCTGTTCGCCTTGCTCCGCTATGCAATACAAGCAAAAAAAACCCGCCTCGGCGCATGGCACGAAGCGGCATGGGAAATTCCCATATATGGATAGGAGTGGAGAGAAACCATACTATAATTTTCATTATAGGGTTTCTCTATTAAAAGTCAACCTTTTATTCAGACTTGTTTTATTTTTTTCACATTTCACTCACTTATTTGCTGGAGTGTTGCAAAAAAGCCAGGGAATGACACATCGATGGATGCTGCGTTCAGTACGGTCGTTTCGCCGGCAGCAGCCAATCCCGCAACCGCAGCAGCCATACCGATGCGGTGATCACCATGGCTATCACATACGGCCCCGGTAAGTGGCGTTCCACCATGAATAATCATTCCGTCCTCGGTCGGTTCAATATGGGCGCCCATTTTACGAAGTTCCGCCACTACCGTATCAATCCGGTTCGTCTCTTTTACTTTAAGCTCAGCAGCATCCTTAATTACGGTTACACCTTCTGCTTGCGTAGCAAGCACAGCAATCACCGGAATTTCATCAATGAGACGCGGAATAATCTCCCCACCGATTTCGATACCTTTGAGTGAAGAATAAGCAACCTCAACATCCGCCACCGGCTCCCCGTTTACGATCCGCTCATTATGTAACATCAGCCCTGCACCCATCTCTTTAAGAACATCAATAATACCAGAACGTGTCGGGTTTATGCCTACATTCCGTACGATAATACGGCTGTCCGGAAGCATGGCAGCGGCCACCAGCGGGAATGCTGCCGATGAAATATCTCCTGGCACGTGAATGCGTCCTGGAGATACTAATCGCTGTCCCCCACGTACACGTACGCCCCCGGTAAACGATTCGACTTCCACACCAAACGAACGTAACATTCTCTCCGTGTGATCACGCGACACTTCAGGCTCATATAGCGTTGTCGTCCCTTCTGCCTGGAGTCCGGCGAGTAGCACGGCTGACTTAATCTGAGCGCTGCTTACCGGTGAGTGGTATTCTATCCCTGTAAGTTTGCCACCACGAAGCGAGAGCGGTGTATATTCCCCGTTTTGCCGACCTGCAATGTCAGCACCCATCTGGCGCAGTGGGCCCGTTACCCTCTTCATGGGGCGTCTGGCAATAGATTCATCGCCAATGAGCACACTGTGAAAAGGCTGCGTCGACAAAATCCCCATCATAAGTCGAATAGTCGTACCGGAATTACCAATATCAAGAATATCAGCTGGTTCGGTAAGACCGTACCAGCCTTTGCCTTCTACCTGTACACGGTCGCCGTCCTGTTCGATGGCAATTCCGAGTTTACGAAAACAAGAAATCGTACTTAAACAATCGGCCCCTGGAAGAAACCCCTCAATTGAGGTTGTACCTTCCGCAAGTGCACTGAACATCACCGCTCGATGTGAGATGGACTTATCACCGGGTACCGTAATATCTCCTTCAACTCGTTGTACGCCTTGAATGGTTGCCATTATACATCCGCCTCCTATTCTCGCTCATATACGCTGTAACCTTCGTCTTTCAGTATGTGGGTTGCTTTCTCCATATCTTCATGACTACGGAATGAAATGCGCAGCACACCGAGAATATCTTCCCGGGTTTCCAGAATGCTAATATTCGTAATGCTGATTTTCTCTTTCCCGAGCAAAGTTGTTACCCGGGCAATAACGCCTGGTTCATCCGGAATATCCACATATAAATCGAAGTAAGGCTGCAATGCGCCCTTTTTCTTCTCAGGTAATGCATTACGGAATGTGCGGGCTTCAGCGAAAAAACGTTCAATGCCTGGACCGTCCGCCCTTTCGATTAAAACAGAGATACGTTCCATAATTTGCTTTAAATCTTCCGCCATCTTTTTCATTACCGGGCGGTTATTCAGTAAAATATCACGCCACATGCCTGGATTACTAGAGGCAATACGCGTAATGTCGCGGAAACCGCCCGCAGCCAAACTCCGATACCAATCCATCTCATCCGCTTCACTATAGGAGGCGACCTGGTTCACCAGCGCAGATGCGATAATATGAGGAAAATGGCTAATTGCTCCGACAACCTCATCATGCCTTTGTGCATTCATCACTACCACTTTGGCATGCGTAGGTACAAGAAGCTCTCTCAAGCGTTCTGTCACAGTCGTTGGCGTATCTTCCGCCGGAGTTAACACATAATATGCATTTTCAAACAGGCGATCATGCGAAGCCTCCACACCTGATTTATGCGAACCAGCCATCGGATGACCGCCAATAAAGTATACACCTCGTTGTGCGAGCCCATGAGAATGCTCCATAACCGACACTTTAGTACTACCGGTGTCGGAAATGACTGCGCCTTCTTTAAGTGGCGTATAACGTAAAAATGAAATCAACTCCTGCAGTTTGCCTACAGGAGCGCATAAAAAGATGTAATCGGCCTGCGCTACCGCTTCAGCCAAATGGGTCGTTCCACTATCGATGACACCGAGCGATCGGGCCATGCGCAAGTTTTCTTCCACTACGTCGAAACCAGTAATATGTACATCTTCGTTTTTTCGGAGCGAAAGTGCCAGCGAACCGCCGATAAGCCCTACTCCTAGAATTGCAATCTCAGTCATGCCTTTGCCTTCTCCTCCACTCTATCGAAAAAGGCCGCGGCCCGCGAGAACTACATTCTCGCAGGAGCCAATACAGATTTTAGTGCGGCCAGCATTTTTTTGTTCTGTTCCTTGCTTCCAATCGTCACACGAATCGCCTGTGGAAACGCACGAATAATAACGCCTTGTTTAAGCATCTCCTGAAAAATCTCTTTCGAATCGCGCTCCGGCATAATATAGACGAAATTGGTCTCGGAACGATAATAAGGTACACCCAACGTATCCAGTTCTGCATAAACCTGGGCTAATCCTTCGGCATTGGCCTCTTTGCACTGTAGAACAAATTCCTGATCAGCAAGAGCGGCAAGGGCGGCCTTCTGAGCAAGATGGTTCACATTGAACGGCTCGCGCACACGGTTTAGTTTATCGATGATATCTTCTGCCGCTACACCATAGCCTACGCGCAGAGCTGCGATGCCATAAATTTTCGAAAACGTGCGCAGTACAATAATATTCTTATATTTTTTAAGCAGATCAAGCGATTTCGGGAAAGCTTCACTCTTTACATACTCTACATAGGCTTCGTCCAGCACCACCAACGTCTGATCCGGTACCTGGTCAAGGAAACGAATTAATTTCTCCTCCTCAATCATCAAGCCGGTCGGATTATTCGGATTGCACACCCAGACAACGCGCGTCTGGTCATTAATACGTGCAAGCATCGCATCCAAATCGTGCGCTCCGTTTACGCATGGCACTTCGATAACCTCCGCACCTTCAATCGTCGCGTTCGTTTTATATACAGAAAACGTAGGGGTCGCCATGACCGTATTTGTGCCAGCTTCCAGATAGGCGCGCACGATAAGCATGACAATCTCATCTGATCCGTTGCCGAAGACAAGTTCCTGCTCCCCTACCTTCAGGAATGAAGCAAGTGCGCTGCGCAATTCTAGGCAAGCGCCGTCAGGATAAATCGGCAGTTGATCAAGTTCTGCAACAATGGCTTCTTTTACTCTTGGCGAGCTACCAAACGGGTTTTCATTGGAAGCCAATTTAACTACTTCAGTTAAACCTAGCTCCCGTTTTACGTCTTCGATCGGTTTGCCCGGTTCATATACGGGCAGATTGACAATCCGGGTTTTTGGAATCATTCTCTCACCTCTCGCATGTTTTCACTGTTTTTCATCCATCATACCCTAGATTGCAACTGTTGTACAAATCTTTTTACTATACGGAAACCTTCTTCCTTTGTTTCTTCATGTGTGAGAAGAGGCTCTGCTTCACGGATTTTTTCGAGTAAGGCACTGCCAACGATAAATCCGTCGCTATACGGTGCAACCATCTGTGCCTGTTCAGCACTGGAAATACCGAAACCGACCGCAATAGGAACAGATGAAAAAGCACGAACCTGTTCGAGGAAGCGAGTAACCCCCTCATCAAGCGTTGCACGGGCACCAGTAACACCAAGTGAAGATACGCAGTATAAAAATCCTCTCGCTCGTGAAGCGATCATCTCGACCCGCTGTTCTGATGTAGGAGCTACTAGCTGGATAAGAGGACGGACATACGTTTGTGCCAACGCTTCAATGTCCCCCGCCTCCTCCACAGGCAAATCAGGAATGAGAATGCCGTCTATTCCGAATGCTTCCATATCCTTGAACAAACGCTCTGGCCCATATTGAAGTACAGGATTGATATACGTAAACAGCACCAATGGAACGGTAAGTCCTGCTCTTCGCATCTCCGCTGCCAACTCCACTGTTCGTCCTATGGTGATACCGTATGAAAGCGCCTGCGCGGATGCATGCTGAATCGTCGGCCCATCCGCCAGCGGATCTGAATACGGAACCCCCAGTTCAATCACTGTTGCCCCTTCCTCCTGAAGCGCAAGCGCGATATCCACCGTCAATTCAGGAGTTGGATACCCGGCTGTAATGAATGGAATAAATGCCTGCTTTCCTTTTGCAAAAGCTGCTGTGATACGTTCTGCGCCTGTTTTTGTACCAATCATGCCTGATTGCCCCCTTCACGCTCATAAATTTGGGTAACATCTTTGTCGCCGCGTCCTGACAGGCAAACAACAATAATTTCATCCGGGGACAATGTTGGGGCAAGCTTAATCGTCTCCGCGACTGCATGCGCACTTTCTAACGCAGGAATAATCCCCTCTTCCCGGCACAACATACGCAGCGCATCTAATGCTTCCTCATCCGTTACTGCATGATACGCAGCCCGTCCGCTATCATGCAAGTATGCATGCTCCGGTCCCACACCCGGATAGTCCAGGCCGGCAGAAATCGAATGCGGTTCAGTAATCTGTCCGAACTCATCCTGAAGCAAATATGTCATCGTACCATGAAGCACGCCACGCGTTCCCTTCGTAATAGTAGCCGCGTGTTTGTCCGTCTCGACGCCATGTCCAGCTGCCTCAGCACCAATTAACGAAACCGACTTATCCTCTAGAAACGGATAAAACATACCTATTGCATTGCTACCTCCACCTACACATGCCACAACATAATCTGGCAGACGGTGTTCGGCCTTAAGGATTTGCGCTCTTGTTTCATCACCGATAATACGTTGGAAATCCCGTACCATTTTCGGATATGGATGCGGTCCGGTGGCAGAGCCGATAATATAAAAAGTGGTATCCACTTTGCTCACCCAGAACCGAATGGCCTCGCTGGTTGCATCCTTTAACGTACGCGTACCAGAATATACTGGGACTACTTCTGCTCCAAGCAATTCCATACGAAACACATTCAGCTTCTGGCGTTTCATATCTTCTTCACCCATAAAAACTTTGCACTTTAGCCCGAGGCGAGCTGCCACAGTCGCCGATGCAACACCGTGTTGACCCGCGCCAGTTTCCGCGATAATCTCACGCTTGCCCATCCGCTTGGCCAAAAGCCCCTGTGCCAGTGCATTGTTGATTTTGTGTGCACCAGTATGATTCAAATCTTCCCGCTTCAAATAAATACGTGCCCCACCTAATTTTTCTGTCAGCCGTTCTGCATAATACAATGGTGTAGGGCGCCCGGAATATTCCTGCAGAAAATATGCAAGCTCTTCCTGGAATTCTTTGTCCTGCAATGCATCTTCATATGCTGCCTCTAATTCATCCAGTGCATTAACAAGCGTTTCCGGTACATATCGACCACCAAATGCCCCAAATCGACCTCTACTCTTCTCACTCAACTGTGCTCTGCTCATACTCTCTCATCCTCTCTATGATTTTCCGCATTTTCGTCATATCTTTCTTTCCATTCGTTTCCGCTCCGCTAGAGATGTCCACACCATCGGGATTGTACTGCATAAGCAAATCGGATACGTTGTCTGCATTAATTCCACCTGCCACTAACAGTGGAATGCCTTGTGTACGGCTCCATGCAAGGTATGGAGCCATGCGCTCCCAGTCAAATGTTTTCCCCGTACCACCACGCAGCCCCTTAGATGCAGTGTCCAGCAGCATATAATCAATGCTGCCGGTATAGGTAGCCAACTCCGGTTGCGTCGAATTTTCTGCATATGTTCGAATGCTGAATGTTTTCGTTACTGCACAACCAAATCGTTCACGTACCTCCCGGCAAAAGGCAGGGGATTCGTCACCATGTAATTGTACAATATCAAGTGGTGCAGCTTTGAAGACCGTGGTAATATCTGCAAAAGACGGATTCACAAACACGCCTGCCGTCTTCGTTACACCCGGAATTAGCAGAGAGAGTCGTTCCCATTGTACGACCTCAATCCGGCGCCTGCTCTCAGCAAATACGAAGCCCAGTTGATCAGGTGAAAGTTCTGCGGCGCTCATCTCTACCAACGTCTCCGTATCCGTAATACCGCAAATCTTCAACAACGGCTTCATCGGTTTGTCTCCATAACCGGACTATTCACCGAGCCTACCAAATCGTACACCGCATTCTCGATCTCCGATTGACGCATAAAATGCTCCCCTACCAACACACCGCCAATGCCCGCCTCAGCTAACTGTGAAATTTGCTCCGCCGAATGAATGCCACTTTCGCTAATCGTTACGAAGGAATCGGGTAGGCGCTCAAGCAATGTAAATGTAGTAGTAAGCGAAGTGTTGAACGTTGCTAAGTCTCGGTTGTTTACTCCAAGCAAATCCGGCTCTATCGCATCAAGTACATCATCAAGCTCCTGTACCGTATGTACTTCCACGAGCGTTTCCAGTCCGAGCGCCTTCGCTTCCTTAGCCAGCGTACGCAACTGTTCGCGGTCCAGGATGGCGGCGATAAGCAGTACGACATCCGCTCCGTATGCCCGTGCTTCATACAACTGTAGCGGGTCAATCATAAAATCTTTGCGTAGCAACGGAATCGGCTTATGCAACGCCTGCTTAATCTCGTTCAGGAAAGAAAGATGCCCCTGAAAAAACTTTTCATCCGTCAGCACAGATATGCCTTCTGCATCTGCTGCTTCATATGCCCGGGCGATAGCCAGGGGATCGAACGGCTCTCGAATTAATCCACGTGACGGAGACGCTTTTTTTACCTCGGCAATAACGCCGACCTTACGCGAACGTTCCAAAAAACGCCGTTTCAGCGATAAGCAGGGGGCCATGTCTGCTATTTGCCGCTCTAATTCCGTAAATGATGTTCGTTCATACAACCGCGTTACTTCCTGTTGTTTCTGCGCCACAATCTTACGAAGCATGACTTACCCCTCCTGTCACTTCAACTAACTGCTCCAGCTTCTGTTTTCCTTCCCCCATATCCAACAACTCCTGCACTAAGCGGACGCCCTCTGCAATGGATGACGCCTTGTTGCCCAGATAGAAAGCCGCAGCAGCATTCAATACAACAATATCGCGGTATGCACCTTTCTCTCCATCAAGTACACGCTGGATTATCTCGGCATTTACCCGTGCATCGCCCCCGGCTACCTCAGCCAGTGGATACGAATCTAAACCGAACATTTCCGGATGAACCGTATAAGAAGAAATCATCCCATGGTTTACTTCCACGATGTAGGTTGGCTCGCTGATACTGATTTCGTCCAATCCGTCGGCGCCTGCGACAACAAGTGCTCGTTTGACTCCCATTTCGTTCAGCACTTCTGCTACCTTCAGTCCCAGATTCTTATCATAGATGCCCAACAGCTGTCGATCAGCACGCGCCGGATTGGTCAGCGGTCCCAGTAGATTAAATACGGTGCGGAAGCCGAGTTGATGCCTCGGTTCCACCGCGTGCTTCATTGCCTGATGATATTGTGGAGCAAACATGAAGCAGAGATTCGTCTCCGTTAGACAACGCGTCGCTGCCTCTGGTGTGCTTGTAATTGTAACGCCGAGCGCCTCCAGCACATCGGCACTGCCGCTCTTGCTCGATACGGCCCGGTTGCCGTGCTTGGCAACCCGTACGCCACCCGCCGCTGCAACTAGCGCGGCCGCTGTAGAAATGTTAAACGTTCCACCTCCATCGCCGCCCGTACCGCACGTATCTAGCAGTCCTTCTCCACATATATCCAGTCGAATCGCTTTTTCACGCATTGTTTCCACAAATCCGACGATTTCGTCCACTGTCTCCCCTTTCATACGAAGGGCCGTCAAAAAGCCAGCAATCTGTATCGGCTGCGCTTCACCCTCCATAATAAGCCTCATAGCTTCACGCGCTTCATCGCGCGTAAGCGATTCACCGTGCGCCACCTGACCTAGCAATTGTTTAAACATGCATTCTCATCTCCTCTATGCTCATCATTTTCTCAGCTAAACTCAACGCGTGTATCATCGCACCCGCTTTATTTCTTGATTCTTCGTATTCATCGTCCGGCACAGAGTCTGCTACGATACCGCCTCCGGCCTGAATATACGCTTTCCCGTCTTTGAATACAATCGTCCGGATAACAATGCAGGAGTCGAGATTTCCTCCAAAACTGAAATAACCGACTGCCCCGCCATAGAAGCCTCGTGTCTGACCTTCCAATTCCGCGATGATTTCCATGGCTCTTATTTTCGGTGAACCGGACAGCGTTCCAGCCGGAAAGCAAGAGGTAAGCGCATCAAACGGTTCCATCCCGTCGGCAAGCATCCCCTGAACGTGCGATACCATATGCATGACCCGAGAATAATACTCTACATCCATCTGCTGTGTTACCTCTACGCTTCCATAACGTGCAACTCTTCCGATATCGTTACGACCTAAATCAAGCAGCATCAAGTGCTCGGCACACTCTTTTTCATCAGCAAGCATCTCGGATGCAAGCGCCGCATCTTCCTCTTCGTTTACACCACGACGTCTTGTTCCAGCAATGGGCCTCGTTTCCGCCTTTCCATCATTCACTTTCACGAGCAATTCCGGTGATGTTCCGGCAACTGTAACACCGTCAATTTCAAAGTAATACATGTAAGGAGATGGATTGGTCAAACGAAGAATGCGGTAAACAAGCAACGGATCCGCCGTATGCTCCACCGAGAAGCGCTGTGACAATACAACCTGGAAAATGTCTCCCGCAGCGATGTACTCTTTCGCCTGTTCTACCATTCTCACATACGATTCTTTCGTGATGTTAGTCTTCACCGCAAGCTGCTTTCCTTCTGCAGGAATGTTGTCAATACGAGTGAATGCGCGTGTCTCTGATTCAGTGATTTCACGTACTAGCTCACATATCCGCACACACGCTTTCTCGTAAGATGCGGCTAGCTCCTCATCTGTCATATCCTTATCTGCTTGCATGTTGACAATGACCTTCACTTCTTGCTTTACATGATCATATGCAATCACTTCGTCGACAAAAAGTAAATGTATCGTATCTAGTTGCAGTTCATCATGAGCAGCTTTCGGGAGTTCTTCGACGAATCCGATTGTATCGTATCCGAGCAAACCGACTGCACCACCAGTGAAGGGAGGCAGACCGTCCAATTTTGGACTGCGGAAATGGGAAAGCTGACGGCGCAGCGCATCGAGTGGATTGCCTTCCGCTATCTTGCGCTCACCGGAACGGTATGAAAGCTCAAGCTTTGCATCTTTTACACGGCATTTCAGAAATGGGTGCAGACCGATAAAGGAATAGCGGCCGAAACGGCTGCCTGCCTCTACGCTTTCTAGCAAAAATGAATCAGGTCTGCGCAAACTTTGATATAAGTGAATAGGGGTCGCCTGATCGGCTAAAAGGGAATACGAGACGGGAATAAAATTATAGCGTAAGGCAAGTTCCCGCGCCTCAGCTAACGATGGGGTAAACATATGGTTGTCACCTCTCCTCTCATCAGGGAAGAGGGCCTAAAGAAGAATATAAAAAATCCAGGGCTAACACAGCCCTGGATTCGAAAATGTCTGTTCCGTACGTACTTCATCAACAGATTTCCGCTCTTCTCAGGCTCTGCTCTTCTCAACTATCAAACATAACTCTGCTCTTGCTCTCAACTCTATCTCACTTCATCTGTTCCTATTGTTCTCAGCATATCGGCTTTTTGCCTGACTGTCAACCATTCTTGCTCTTATTTGACCTGCGAATTCAAATCAGGGCGTAATGCGGCTGCTCCCTCTAAAAAAATATGCCGGATATCACGAATCGATTTCTCGGTATTGACCAGCATCATAATACGGATGCACTTCTCCAGACTACCTGGTACCGGAATCTCATTCGAGCACATCAACGGTACAAGATCGAATCCCGGAATTGCACGCACTCCGCGTGCCGGAAACACCGCATCCAAATCGTGCGTAACTGTAATCATGACGCTTGCCACGTCCTCATGCTCTATTTCGTTCGCCTCGATCACGCTTCGCATTAGCCTCTCGGTTGCCTCAAGAATGGCGGCTTCTTCGTTTACAGCCACAGTAATCGCACCGCGAATCCCTCGAACTGCCATTACGACTTCCCTCCTTCTTGCAGTGCGTGCAATACATCACGCACCGGCTCTTCTGCTATATCTTTTCTAATCTCTACTTTACCAATAGTGGTTGGCAAGACAAATACAAGCTTGCCTCCTTCACCTTTTTTATCGCGTCGCATAGCCTCAATGACTGCGTCCGCTTCCATGACATATGGAAGCGCAACGGGAAGGCTGTACTGTTCGAGGATACGGCGTGTACGATTGCTAATAGAGGATGCTATACCGAGTCGCTCAGCCAGCATCGCAGCAGCAACCATGCCAATGGCAACCGCCTCACCGTGATTCAGTTTCTCGTATCCGCACAGCGCTTCAAATGCATGGCCAAACGTATGACCCAGATTCAGAATGGCACGCAGGCCCCGTTCCTTCTCATCCTCCGAGACAACTGCAACCTTGACGCTACAGGCGCGGAGCAGCGCTTCCTGTAGAAGATTATCATCAAAACGCTGCAATCCATCCGCGTTTTGTTCAAGCCATTCTACAAACGTCTCATCCCAAATCAGTCCGTGCTTTATTACCTCAGCAAATCCGGCGGCCACTTCGCGGGACGGGAGTGTTCTGAGAAGCTCGGTATCATATGCTACAAGACGCGGCTGGTGGAACGCGCCGATAATATTCTTGCCAAGCGGATGATTAACTGCAACTTTGCCGCCCACACTGCTATCATGGGCCAGCAGTGTCGTCGGGATCTGTACAAAAGCAACGCCTCGCATATATGTCGCTGCCACAAATCCGGCCAGATCACCGACAACTCCGCCACCAAGCGCAAGGAATGCAGATTGGCGATCCAATCCTGCCTCAAGCGCTTCTGTCATCACTCGCTCATATACGGAAAGGCTTTTCGCTTTCTCGCCTGCTTCTACGATGCTGTGATATATCATATAACCGGCAGTGCGAAGTACCGCTTCAACTTTGTCCAAATATAGAGGAGCTACGTGCTCATCGGTTACAATGAACAGCTTGCGCCGATTATCAATACTAGCCTCTTCAAGCAAGCGAGGCAATTCGCCAAGCACCCCAGCACCAATCCAGATCGGATACGAACGCTCTCCTAGTTCTACCGTCAACCGTCTCATCGGTTAAAACTCCTCTATATGCCGGAGGTAGCTCTCATAATTAGCTTTCATCTCTTCCAATGAATCACCGGCAAACTTCTCGCACAGTGCATCGGCTAATGTCCAGGATACAACCGCTTCGGCTACTACACTCGCAGCTGGCACAGCGCAGCTATCGGAACGTTCAATACTCGCCGCGAACGGTTCTTTTGTATCGATATCTATGCTGCCGAGCGGCTTATACAGCGTCGGAATCGGCTTCATAACACCACGTACGACCACTGGCAGGCCTGTTGTCATGCCACCTTCTAGTCCACCTGCACGGTTCGTGCTTCGGGAGTATCCGCCTTGTTCATCCAGCACAATCTCATCATGCACTTGCGATCCTGGACGAGCAGCGGCCTCGAAACCAATGCCGACTTCTACACCTTTGAATGCTTGAATGCTCATGACTGCCTGTGCAAGACGTCCGTCAAGCTTGCGGTCCCATTGCACATGACTGCCCAGACCTATAGGCACGCCTTCCGCGATGACTTCCACGACACCACCGAGTGAATCCCCGTCAGCTTTCGCTTTATCAATTAAATCCATCATTTTTTGTGCAGCTTCGCTGTCAAGACAGCGCACCGGCGATTCTTCGGTTATACGAATCATCTCTTCGAGGCTGACCTCGACGGATTTCGCTTCTACTTCTCCAATACGAAGGACATGGCCTGCAATTGCAATGTCGAATTGTTCTAATAATTGCCGTGCTACCGCACCAACCGCTACGCGTATGGCCGTCTCTCGTGCACTGGAACGTTCGAGGATATTACGCATGTCGTGCTGATTGTATTTCAATGCCCCGTTTAAGTCGGCATGTCCAGGACGCGGGCGCGAAACCCGACGCTTATCCTCGCCCTCTTCCACCGGCTCTGGGCTCATGATTTTCTGCCAATGAGTCCAATCCTTGTTTTCGACTACCAGACAGATAGGCGCACCCGTCGTCTTGCCGTGACGTACACCGCCAACGATTTTCACCTGATCTTTCTCGATTTGCATACGACGACCCCGGCCGTGTCCTTTCATACGGCGCAGCAGCTGCTCATTAATTTTTTCTACGGAAAGGGGTAAGTTACTAGGTACTCCTTCGATAATTGCTGTTAATTGAGGTCCATGTGATTCTCCTGCTGTAAGATAGCGCATCTTCTTCCTCCACCCTCTTTTGTATTTGTGTCAGGAAACATTTTTGCTCATAACACCGTCTCCTGCACTTGTTTTCTCCTGGTATAAAACGATATCAGCTAGCAAGCGTAGGGTTCGTTTTATTTTTTAAGTGCTATTATAGTATAGCTGTCGGGAAAATCCTAGACAAAATTCAGAAAAAAAAGCCGCGCTCATCCTTCTGATGACAAGTACGACTTTGCTTTCTCCACATTTTTTTACATTTTGCGGTAAAAAAACGTATCTTCCGGTTCGAATCCATACTGCTGCGGCTGAAAAATTTGCTCTGTGCTACCAACGAATAATACTCCACCGGTACGTAGTGAAGCGGCAAATTTATGATATAATTCGTGCTTCGCTTCCTCCGTGAAATAAATCATGACATTGCGGCAAATAATCAGATCGCAATTTTTATCGAACGCATCAGCTAGCATATTATGACGCTTAAATTTAATAAGGCGCTTGATGTCGTCCGAGATCGTGTATACCATACCGTCCTTCTTGAAGTATTTGGTTACTAGATCTTTCGGCGCATCCTGCAGCGAACGCTCCGTATACAGCCCCCGTTTCGCCTTAGCGATTGCCCCTTCGTCGATATCAGTCGCCGTAATGTCCATCTCGTGTAGCGGCATAAAACGCGTCAGAAGCATTGCCAGCGAATACGGCTCCTCACCCGTAGAGCAGGCAGCGCTCCAGCATTTAACCTTACCTTTCTCTTTGAGAAGACGGGGAAGGATTTTCTTCTCCAATACTTCCCAGCGGCTCGGATTCCGAAAAAACTCCGACACATTTATCGTCATACGATCCAAAAACTCATTAAACAGTTCCTGATTTTTAGTCATCGCTTCAAAAAAGCCTTCAAATGTATGATACCCTCTCTTTACACGCAACGAGGTTAATCGTCGCTTCATCTGGGCTTCTTTATACAACGCTAGATCAATGCCTGTTTTGTGCTTGATTCTGTCAATAAACTGCAAAAAATCTCTGTCTTCCATCACTCTATCCCCTTTAATCCCTTGCAAACATTACTAGAATGGTATTCGCGGTCTTCGTTTTTTTTCCTGCCTACTTATAAGAAAAACTCGCGGGCGTTGCCGGTCTTTTTCGCCCTTCGTGCCACGCGCTCCACAAGTAATAAAGAAAACTTGGCTGGTGCCAAGCTATCGCGCAGGCAACTGCCTTAGTTGCCCTTATGCAGCTCTGCTGCGCAAGCAACGTTTGGCATACGCTTCGCGAGTTTTTCGAGTAATGCAATTCGGAAGAAAGTATATGTTGCTTTCTCGCTTTACAGTGACATATACTTTCTTAATCCGTAAAAAAAGCGGACGAAAGCTTGATGCTTTCATCCGCCTAGTCAGTCAACTAGGAAATTTCCACGTAATTCGCAGATTAAATCCACTTGTTGATTGTTTTTTCATATACGTGCAGTTCATTATCATTGAACCATAGCGTGATTTCACGTTCAGCTGTTTCTGGAGCGTCAGAGCCATGGATGATATTCATCCCCATACTGATTCCGAAATCACCACGGATTGTGCCTGGTGCCGCTTCTGCTGGATTTGTTTTACCCATCATGTTACGAGCTGTGGCAATTACGTTCTCGCCTTCCCACACCATGGCAAATACAGCGCCGGATGTAATGAAGTCTACAAGCTCACCAAAAAACGGCTTTTCTTTATGCTCAGCGTAATGCTCTTCCGCCAACTCGCGCGGTACATTCATCAGCTTTGCGCCGATCAAATGGAAGCCTTTGCGCTCAAAGCGCTGCATAATATCTCCAATCAGATTGCGTTGTACAGCATCTGGTTTTGCCATAATAAACGTACGTTGTTTCGCCATGTATTTACAACCTCCATGTTTTCTCAATTCTGTATGTACGATGTGCTAGCACACAACGAAAATTTTAACAAATTCAGGGTACATTTGCAACTTTCGCTTATGATTGCCTTTCTCCGAAAAAATGTGCAATTTTTAGTAATGCATCCTTATTGCGGTTGTCGGGCAACCCTTCGAGAGCCGCAGCGGCCCGCATCAAGTACCAATCTGCAAGCTTCTGGGCCTCATTAATGCACTCTCCTTCACGAATGAATCGTATCATCTCGTCCGTCCGATTCTCTTCAGCCAATACACGGAATGCGGCCGCATTTTGGCTTTTATGGTATGCATAAAGCGCTGGTAACGTAATGTTTCCCTGTTTCAAATCACTGCCTGCAGGTTTTCCGAGCTTCTTTTCATCACCAATAAAATCCAGAATATCGTCGGTAATTTGAAATGCCATACCAGCATTGTATCCATATGCATACAATCTGTGTACAACATCTTTGGATGCATCCGTCGCGATAGCCCCCAATTGGCAGCTAATTGCCATTAAAAGCGCCGTTTTTCGTTTAATACGGCGCAAATATCGACGTAAATTTTGATCCCAATTATTCAAATCACGGATTTGCTCAATCTCGCCAAGGCACACTTCAACAATCGTATTAGATAAAATTTTGTGGATTTGTGGATTGGGCAGTTCGGTAACAAGCGTAAGCGCCCGGGCAAAAATATAGTCACCGGTATACATCGCAATCCGGTTATCCCATTTTGATTTCACTGTGATTTTGCCGCGCCTAAGCTCCGCATCATCAATGACGTCATCGTGAACAAGGGATGCCGCATGAATCAATTCAAGGGGCACAGCCACATATTTAAGACGCTCAATATCATAGTTGCCAAACTTACCGCCTAGCAGCACAAAGACGGGGCGGATCCGTTTCCCCCCGGCTTTGAGCAAATGGCTGGCTGCTTTATGCAACACGGGTTCTTTCGTATCAATCGCCCTATCCAGCTCGCGTTCAATATAATTCATATCCGATCGGAATGGCCAAAAAATATCTGTTAGTTTCATTACGTTCCACCCAACTGGTTCTTCTCTTCCTTTGGCTTATACAGCCGACTGCCGGGAGTCCGGGCTCCAAATCTCTACTTTGGCTGCCTCCTCCAACAGTCCAAGTTCGGCTGCACATGCGTAATAATATTCCAGCCCTTTTTTATGCTCGGAAGTAAATTCATATGACAGCCCTGTATAATACACTTTCCAAAATTCAGCTGTAGCGCCAAATTCCTTTTTCGCCTGTGCCACAACCGTGTCCAAATCGGTCAACCCTTTTTTCTTACTATGCAGAAACTCATTATGGACACTACGCAAAAGCTCCGACTTATCCCGCGTAATTTCACGGCGCACTGCCCAGACTGCAAATACTGACCATAAACCGGTATGCTTATACCATAACTCCCCTAGGTCATACATATAATAGCCGGGATTATTCCAGGAAGCAAGCAGTGCATCGTCGCCGATTAACAGTGCGGCGTCCGCTACTGCCATCATTTTCTCCAGATTGGCCGGCATCACTTCATAGGATGGAGAAGACTGATAGAATTTCTCTAAAATCACTTTAAGGAGATTATTCGATGTGGCTGATTTATCGGTCAGCGCCACTTTTGCTTCTTTCAATTCTTCAATCGGCTTGCGTGAAAACAGAAAAATAGAGCGCACCTTGCCTTTTGAGCTAATGGACAAGTCAGGCAGTATTTCATATTCCTTATAATTGCGACCATACTCAAATGACGAGATGGGACCCATATCAATCGTACCCGCAGCCATGCTACGATTTAACTGTGAGGGAACCTGCGGAATCAATTCTACCTGATGCTCATCAAACTGATCGGTACGAAAAAAATGATAGATAGGCATAATGTTGCTAAATGAAATTTTACCAATTTTTATTGCAGACATTATTTCACTCTCCCCAACGGCGAAATAGTTCATGCGGCACATCGAGAGTGTCCAGTACTTTTCCTACCACAAAGTTGATGATATCATCCATTGTCTGCGGCTTGTGGTAATACCCGGGCATGGCGGGCACGATGTGCGCTCCCACCTGCGCCAGCTTCGTCATATTCTCCAGTTGAATGACGTTAAGTGGCGTCTCACGCGGCACGATTACCAGCTTCTTCCCTTCCTTCAGCATTACGTCAGCAGTACGTTCCAGCAGATTGCCGGATGCGCCGTGCGCAATGCCCGATAGCGTCCCCATGGAGCAAGGGAGAATAACCATGGCGTCGCTGCGGTAGGAACCGCTCGCCACAGGTGCTGTGAAATCACGCAGTGTATGGTAATGGAGCTCTCCATTCACTGACGCAAAGTGCTCCCGAATGACCGCGTCCCGGTCCGATGTATCCCAGTCCAGCTCTTCCCGAAATACCTGCCAACCAGCTTCTGTTACTATCAAATGCACTTTATAGTCATGGAGGAGCAGCTGCTGCACAAGGCGCACCCCGTATATCGCACCACTCGCCCCTGTAATTCCGACAACGAAAATTTTCTTCATCTCATCACCAAATCAAGCAAAGTAAAGGAGAACACAACCACACTCAATACCCCGTTCATCGTGAAAAAAGCTGTGTTTAACTTGGATAAATCATTGGGTGATACCAAACGATGCTCATACACTAAAATCATCGAAGCAATGATAATACCAACAACAAACCAAACATGCAGGCTAGTAGCGATGAACAGGCCGATAAAGCCCGCGATCGTTATGATATGAAACAGCCGGGCCAGCTTCAACGCTTTGGCAATGCCGAAATAGCTCGGAATAGAGTACAATCCGCGCTCACGATCAAACTCGGCATCCTGACATGCATAGATGACATCGAATCCCGCCGTCCATAGCGCAACGGAAACGAACAACAAAATCCCCATCCAGTCCACCTGTCCGGTTGTTGCCACCCATCCTCCAAGCGGTGCAAGACCGATGGCGATCCCAAGAATTAGATGACAGGCCCAAGTAAACCGTTTCGTGTATGAGTATAAGACCAGAAAAAATACAGCAACTGGTAAAAGTTTTACCGCCAACATATTCAACTGGGATGCGGCGAAAAACAATACAATGAAAGATACGATAATAAACAAAAGCACTTCTTTTTCTTTTAACAATCCGGCCGGAATGGCTCGCATCGCCGTACGTGGATTTTCCGCATCAAAACGGCGGTCGATTAACCGGTTAAGCGCCATGGCTGCACTTCGTGCACCTACCATCGCTACAATAATCCAGAAAATCTGCCACCAAGTCGGCCACGTACCATTTACGACGAAACTTCCAAGAATCGCGCCCATAAACGCAAACGGAAGTGCAAAAATCGTATGTTCAAACTTAATCATTTCAAGAATAATCTTTAATTTTCTCATGGCTTATCCACCTGTTTTTTAAAACCAATGTGTAGCGCGGAAACACCGCCGACAAATAATTTCGTCTGTACGTCTACAAGACCTACTGAACGGAATACATCCGCAAGCTGCCTGCTATCAGGAAAGTTCGTCAATGACTGGGGCAGCCAGCTGTATTCCTCATATTTATCCACCACCATACGGGCGATAAGTGGCAGGATATTATAAAAATAAAAAAAGAATAACTTACGGTACAGCATGAATGGTGGCTTACTGACTTCCAGTGACACCACTTGTCCACCTGGCTTCACTACCCGCTCCATCTCGCGTATAACCTGTTTATAATCAGGTACGTTTCGTAGCGCAAAGCCAATCGTAGCATAATCAAACGTATTGTCTGGGTATGGAATGCGCATCGCATCCCCGTTGACCAGTGTGACCTGATCCAGGCCCTTACTACGAATTTTTCCGGCACCAACATCCAGCATATTCTGACTGAAATCAAGGCCAACTACGTTGCCGGTTGGGCCAACCGCCTCCGCCAGACTGATGGTCCAATCACACGTTCCGCAGCACAAATCAATCGCACTCTGACCTGTGTTTACGCCCATTCGCTTGTTTGTATATTCGCGCCAGGCACCGTGGCGACCAAAGCTAATAACGGAGTTCATCCGATCATATTCTTTCGCAATCGATTCGAACACCGAATGTACATAACCCGCCTTCTCTTCCCCCTGCAATTTCTCGCGCATGGTTACATCTCCTCTGCCCTTGCTTTCTGGTTGTCCAACTCTTCAGCACACTGCTCTACCAGATGCTTCAACTCGGTCCGGCACTCTTCCCCTTCCACCAGCGCGGTTAACTTTCGACACTGATGGAGCGCTTTATGGACGTTCTGCAGCATTGACTGGTAGGCATTATGTGTGCCTTCCTCCTGACTCAGCAGATGAAAATACCGTCCGGGGCGTTCTTCAAAACGACAGGCCCGATACTCAACAAGCAATTGCTCAATAAGTAGCATCTGTGAAAAAATTCGCATCCACACATCTGCAGTATCTGCTCCATATGCATTTCCGAAAGAGCAGAGCAGAGAGGATTCAATATCCACCTTGCGTCGCAAATATTGTTCAGCTGTCCAACCATTCTCCCAGTACAAACTGATTTTCCATTCATTAATCTCTTGTATGCTTCGCGCCAGCTGTTTAATCGTCTGCACATCTTCCATATCGGCAAGCAAATGATAATATTGGCCACTGAAATAATCTCCGGCCAAAATGGTAAGCTGACGGGTTCGAATGCCCGTAGGTGTATCTTCCTTACTTAGGCTAACTCGCTCGTGGCTATCAAGGCCGAGCTGAATAAGCATAGCAGTCACGATATATTTACGGAGTTTCGATTCGGCTATGCCGCACTGCCGCAGGAAAAGATACAGCAAACACACGCGAAGCTGTGAGATGGGTGGATTATCTATGTACTGGTTGAGGACTCGATTTTCGGCATGCAATTTAATCTGATCTACAATGCTTTCTATTTCTTCCTGAAAATCATCTCTCAAAAGGCTCATCTGTTATGCATCCCCCAAAAAAACGTTCCACGTTCACTGAAAACATACCTATAAAGTATACCATACTACTACTCGTACGACACCATGCTATTATATAATTCTCGTGTAAGAATTGTAAGTTTCTCCTACAGCAAAAAACCGTCTTTTCTATCTGTATTGTATACGATGAATGCTAAAGATGCCCTAGAATTCTGCTCTCTGCAAGAAAAAACAAGCAGAGACCTGCTTGTTTTTCTTTACTTGTCCACCAGTGTATCCATCGTTCCGTTGCTTGTCTGAATGACGGCTTTTCCGCGAACTTTAATCGCGGATGTATGTTCAGTGAACTGGGCGATCATAACTTCGCCTTTATCCAGTTTTTCAGAGTGATGAAACTTTGTCGATTCACCTCTTGTTAATCCGATTACATTAACGCCGTTCTCCAGGGCTTTAATAACAATGAATTCGTTTGAATTTCCGCTCATAAACGCTCCCCCTCTATACTCTTACCGTGCCGTACGGCTACGATTTTAACTATCGCGCAAATAGGAAGCGCTGTCAACGATTATCTGTATAACCAAAAGCCGATATATACCACAGCTATGAGCAGAGCGAGCGGCAGAAGCCACAGCCAATACATCGTTTTTATCTTATTCATCGCATGTTCACCTCAAACTTAGCATGCGTAAATACTTCCACTCTTAGTCAAAAGTTCGATAGTGAAGCTGTCCCTTGCACGTGCCCCTAACTATCCCTTAATTAAGCTAAATACTTCCGCACGCGATGCCGAGTCCTTGGCAAAGATACCACGTACGGCCGAAGTAACGGTTTTGGCACCCGGTTTTTTAACTCCCCGCATCGTCATACACAGATGCTCGGCTTCTACAACGACAACGACTCCATGTGGTTCAAGCGTGTCCATAATTGAATCGGCTACCGTTGAAGTAATCCTTTCCTGCAATTGTGGCCGCTTCGCTACTGCTTCTACGGCACGTGCTAGCTTAGACAAACCTGTTACCCGTCCGCCGCGCGGGATGTAGCCTACATGCGCCACCCCATAGAATGGTACCAAATGATGTTCGCACATAGAGTAGAACGGGATATCTTTAACAAGGACAAGTTCTTCATGATCTTCGCTGAATACGACAGAGAAATACTCTTTTGGGTCCTGCGTTAGGCCGGAGAACACTTCCTCATACATGCGCGCCACGCGCGCTGGTGTATCAAGCAGCCCTTCACGGTTCGGATCCTCACCCACCGCTTCAAGTATCATGCGAACCCCTTCTTCAATCTTTTTATGATTTATCTTCATGTCTGCCTCCTATTTACGGGCCGAGATAGGAAAAAGAGCTGTACCTTCGTACAGCTCCCGTGTTTGCTTTGCCATAAATGGATGAATCGAGTCCAATGGCGGTATGTACGCCACTATTGAATATCTTCCTTCAGTGCTTTACCAGGCTTGAAGGCAGGTACCTTGCTAGCAGCAATTTCGATTTCTTCTCCAGTTTGCGGATTGCGGCCTTTGCGGGCAGCGCGCTCACGCACCTCGAAATTACCGAATCCGATCAATTGTACTTTGTCCCCGTCTTTCAATGCTTCCGTAATTGCATCAAACACTGCGTCAACTGCTTTGGTCGCATCTTTCTTTGTGAGTTCGGCAACTTCGGATACTTTCGTGATTAATTCCGTTTTATTCATGTCATTCACCTCCTCCCAAAGGGGGTTATCTTGTTATACGTTGTTAACCAAATATGGAGTAAATATACGTAACTCAAGCATTTTTAAGGTGGACAAGCTAATATTAATATAGAAAACGCTGCAATTCAAGGGATTTCACCCAATATCCTACTACTCAGCCCGTATCCTTCCAGAATTTTTCAGATTTATTTCCATTTTAACCCACATTAGCAGAAAGCAAGTTTCCTATTAATGGAAACTTGCTTAAATTTAGTTCTTTAAAACAGGAAAAAGGCTTCTGCCTGATAAGGAGAAGCCACTGTTCTTCCCATTTTTCATGTTTGTATATACACCCTATAAAATAATCGCGATTAATCCGCCTGAACCCTCATTGATGATGCGTTCTAGCGTTTCTTGCAACTTATAGCGTGCATTATCCGGCATCATGGACAATTTGGCAGAAATACCTTCGTTAACAATTGAGTTTAGCGAACGTCCAAAAATGTCCGAATTCCATATGCTTAGCGGATTTTCTTCGAAATCTTGCATCAAGTATCTTACCAACTCTTCACTCTGCTTCTCCGTACCGATAATCGGCGCAAACTCCGACTCTACATCGACACGAATCATATGAATCGATGGAGCCGTCGCTTTCAGACGGACACCGAAACGGGAACCGTGCCGAATAATCTCCGGTTCATCGAGCTTCATCTCCTCAAGCGAAGGCGGTGCAATACCGTATCCTGTCTGACGGACCATATTAAGCGCACTTGAGATCTTGTCGTACTCTTTCTTGGCTACGCTGAACTCCTGCATAAGCTGTAGCAGGTGATCCTTGCCGCGAATTTCTACGCCAACGATCTCCATTAGAATTTGGTCATATAATTCATCCTGAGCATACAGATCAATCTCCGCAACTCCCTGACCCATGTTCATATCGGCGAGCGCCGCTCGGTCAATGAATTCGTATTCGCTAAAGTACCCCACTACTCGATCTACATCACGCAAGCGACGAATGTCCTTCACCGTCTCACGCACAGCTTCTTCGAAATTTTGACGCAACCAGTGATCTTCATGTAGCACCATAACCCAGGAAGGAAGATTTACATTGACTTCGTGAACCGGGAATTCGAACAACACTTCACGCAGAACCGTAAGCCCTTCCCGCTCATCCATCGAATCCACACTCATCACAAGTACGGGTACATCATATTTTTCTTCAAGCGCGGCACGTAGAGCAACAGTTTCTGGCCGCCCCGGTTGCGTAGAGTTAACAATCATTACGAACGGCTTCCCTACTTCTTTCAGTTCGGCAACAACACGCTCTTCCGCCTCTTCGTAACCGGACCGAGAAATTTCGGCGATGGTCCCATCCGATGTGACAACTACACCGAGCGTTGAATGCTCTTGAATAACCTTGCGCGTCCCCAGTTCTGCCGCTTCTTCGAACGGAACCGGCTCATCATACCAGGGGGTTGTCACCATGCGCGGTCCGTTCTCGTCTTCATATCCCCGTGCTCCTTCTACCGCATAACCAACACAATCAACAAGTCGCACGTTAATATCGAGTCCATCAGCAACATGAATCGCGACCGCATTATTCGGCACGAATTTTGGTTCGGTCGTCATAATCGTTCTGCCGGCAGCGCTCTGCGGAAGTTCGTCCACAGCGCGAACCCGTTCCGCTTCATACGGAATGCTGGGTATCACAATTGATTCCATGAAGCGTTTAATGAATGTCGATTTTCCGGTACGAACAGGGCCGACCACGCCGATATAGATGTCTCCCCCCGTACGCTCCGCAATATCTTTGAAAATATCTACACGTTCCACCTGGATACCTCCTCGCGTTTCTTCCCATCTACTTCTTGTACTATAAGGACACTACTCATCTTATGAGGGCGACGGAAAAAATAGACCTCGACACGGCCTGAACGAAAATAGCGGAAGCTGTGCCGGGCTTCCGCTGTTTATGCGTTCCGCCCTGTCCTGCTTTGTACAAGATATGGCGAAGAGACTTGAGATATTCCATTTTTTAATTTTCGAATACAGGCTTCGGTTCCCCGTCCACAAGATGGTAGGGAAAAGATTTTACCGGAGCTAGCGGCGATACATCTGTCAGTACGCGCCGTATATCTTCGTTCTGATTCGGTTTTTGAGGAGCGTTCTTCAGCGCCATCGCTAAGTCCATGGCATAGTCTACCCCTACTTGTCCGCGTTCATTAATAATGTAGGACATTGGTTGCTCACTGAAATGGCTCAGAATCGTTTCTTCGCCCATGCGCAGCTTATCAAAATCAATCAGATAGTAACCGTCCGCCACCTTCTGTCCAAACGGAAACTCTTTCTTGTCGGCGAAATAACGGCTTACTTTTTCCTGCATCGTCTGAACACCTTGCGATACGGTCAAGTCGATCAAACGCACTTCTGGTTTTGTTTCCGCATCCAGCAGAACAAACATATAGTTGCCTCCTACTTCAAATGCGGCACCTGGAATATAAGGGATATATTTGGGCATAATTTTCGAAAAATCAACCGGATACCGCTCAAATTCCGGGGTGTCAGCGTTTCTGGTCATAATCGGCAAAACCCCAGTCTCTTTCTGGAATTGGTCTACCGCATCTTGCACCATCTTAATCTGTTGAACTGGAGGTGCTGTATTCTGTATCATCTGCCCGCGCGGATATGCGCATCCTGACAGCATCCATGCGCATAGGGCAATAAGTACCACCGCCTTAATAAATGGCGGCTGTTTCTTTTTTTTGCTCATTCTTCTCTCTCCTGCCGTTGTTTTTCAAGCTGAGCGCGCACCACAGCGGCGAGGCGATCTTCTTTCAGCTGTACCCGTGTCTCTCCCTGCACTTGCGTCTGACAAGCAAGCCGCATGCCACACGCAAGATTGTCTTCGCCAATCATGCGTTTTTCTCTTTCCTGAGCCGGGGAAACGAGACTATCAGGCTCTACCTTCACTTTGCACATCGTGCAGGTTCCTTTGCCACCGCATCGTTGAGAGATAGCTACCCGTGCCCTGGCAGCTGCGCGCAATATGGTTTCTCCGACGCGAGCTTCCACATACTGCATCGCCGGAGCGAATGTAATCTTCGGCATCATAACAACTCCTGTTTCTTCAGATGTCGTATATTGCGGATAGAAGATGCACCTTCTGCCCACACTAAGTTTGATTCCATGCATAAAGGAGGTCTATACGTTATGTTAATGAGCCGCGAATGGATTAAAGTGGCGCTTGGTGGCACATTCTTCTTTGGCATTGTGCTGTTTACGCCCGTATTCCTCCTCGCCAATACGGAAAATACCGCACCTGCGATATTATGGATCGGCATCTCCCTTGGAGGATTATACATTGTTCTTTTTTTGCTTCATAAATACATTAAAGCACGCAACATAGGGCCAGATGCTAGAAAGTAATGAGTACAGCGACCATAAGAAAAAAAGCAACAACCAAGCTTGCGTACGCGACTGTTGATAAAGCGAACCTGATTATACGTTGTTGCAATTTACGCGCAAAAACAATCGTAAAGCTGGCAAGAATCATTAAACCAATCGCGCTCAGCGCGTAGAACATCATTTGCATGGGCTCTCCCTCTTTACCTGTAAAAATAATCCTGTAGAACGGATGTACTCACATTATAGCACAAACCCGGGACAATCGAACCTCTTGCGGGACGAACGCATACTATAATGTTGACTACAGAATAAAGGGGGCGAAACCATGAGCAGCCAAAAACGGCGAATTCCAAGCGCAAAAGGGCCTAAGCGTCCAGCCACAGTCAGTAAAAAACGTAAAAAAACCACACCAACTACTGCAAAAAAAGAAACGACGAACTCAATTCTCCCGCTCAAAAACAAAATGGATATTAAAGCAGCTTCTTCGCTTATGAAAAACTTGCCGGCGCTTTTGAGCAAGTCTCCCGATGAAATGCGCACATCCATTAATACTGTCCGGCAATGGTCAAGCCAAATGCGCGGTACAATGGCAGAGATGGAACAGACGCTTGGCACACTGACCAATCTCATTGGCATGTATGAACGCTGGTCGACCAGCAGTCAGAAACGGGCCGCATTGCGAGCGGCGGAACAAGGCAACGGAGCCACAGACGAGAAATCACCGCTTTCGTTTATCAAATCGTTGAATAACATCGATTTCCGTCAGATTATTTCTCTGCTTAACTCCCCGCTTGTGCAGGCATTATTGGAAATGGATGAAATCGCATCGTCAGCGGAGGAGGCCTAACCTAAGGCCTCTTCTACTTTTTTCAAACATAAAAAGAGACTGAACCCTCAAGTAAATTCTACTTTTGGGACAGCCTCCTCTTTTCTTCCTGTATCCTCGCGCTATTTTCGAGAGCCCTTATTTTCGCGAATCATGCTATACTGTATGCTAATTTTTTCAAGCTTGTAACAGCTGACTTCGCCTATTTCTTACACCTTACAACTTATTTTTCAGAAGGTTTGTCAGCGTCTTTACGTCGCCGCCGCCTACATTGTTTGTACGAATATACTTAATGATTTTCTCTTCTTTTTCCCTTGTCAAAGATACGTTTGCAATCACGGCCAGTTGGCGGATTAATTGCAATAATTTCTGATCGTCGTTCAAATCACTCTTCTTTACGCCCCCAGCCAGCTTTTCAAGCTGAGACGTATCCACATTCCTGCCCTGCAATTTATCAAGAAATTTTTTCGGGATGTTTGCCATACCCTACATCTCCCTCCTTCCGCTATACACAACAGTGTATGAGCAGAAAAGGGAAAAAGTGCGACCTTTCAGCTTCTTAGCCTTTTATACTCTCATCGGTTCTCAAAGTATTCAAGCGCCAACTCTTCCGTTTCATGACGGCGTACCCGGCCCATCAGGTCGCTGACTGCCTCACGCGGCACCTTGTTTTCAAATAATAATGCATGTAACTCACGGGTAATCGGCATCTCTACATCGAGCTTACGCGACAGTTCACGGGCAGCTTTCGTCGTCTTAATACCTTCGACAACCATCCCCATGTTCGCTGTAATTTCATCTGGACTCAATCCTTCTGCCAGCATATTTCCAGCGCGCCAATTACGACTATGCTGACTGGTTGCCGTCACTACCAAATCTCCAACACCCGCAAGTCCGGTGAACGTTAGTGGACTTGCTCCCAATTTAATCCCCAGACGGCTAATCTCTGCTAGCCCTCGTGTCAGAAGCGCAGCTTTCGCATTATCACCAAACTTCAGTCCGTCGCTTACTCCCGCACCAAGAGCAATAATATTTTTCAGTGCACCGCCGATTTCCACTCCGATTACGTCCGGATTCGTATACACACGAAAGTGGGCTGTAATAAATGCGCCCTGCACTTCCTCAGCTACTTCAATAACTTCCGCGGCCACCACGACAGTCGTAGGTGCCCGTAAGCCTACTTCTTCCGCATGACTCGGCCCCGATAATACAGCAATCCTTTTATAGAACGCTTCCGGTACCTCTTCCTTGATTACTTCGCTCATCCGCTTTAGCGAGTCAATCTCCAATCCTTTGGTCGCATGTACGAGAATCGCGTCTTTGTGTAGGTACGGAGCCAAGTTCCGAACCGTATCCCGCATGGCGTGGGATGGGACAACAAGCAAGATTAGCGTTTTGTCCTGAACGACATGCTCAAGCGACGCACTAGCCACAATGTTTTGTGGAAGCGTAATACCAGGTAAATACCGTTTGTTTTCCTTCGCTTCATTCATCTCCTGTGCCAATTCTTCCCGTCTGGCCCAAAGTGAAACATGATCGTGATTCTCCGAAAGCACAGTCGCAAGCGCCGTACCCCAGCTACCGGCACCAATTACCGCAACACTTCGTTTCATACATATCCCCCCTTACCGTTTGGACTGTCCCAGCTTTCGTTCTGTACCTTGAACCAAGCGCTTAATATTGTCTATGTGACGTATATACCCTAATACCGCTACGGTAAGCGTACCGATAATATACGTGAGAGAAGCCTCATTTAGGATAAGAATAATAGGAATAAGCGTAAAGAAAACGAGCGATCCGAGCGACACATACCTCGTAAGAGCGATAACTGCAATTGTTACAATGACCGCAATTAACGCCGGTAATGGAGCAAGCGCAATCAGCGTACCGATAGTAGTAGCAACCCCCTTACCGCCGCGAAATCCAAAAAATACGGGCCAATTATGCCCTATAATTGCAGCCACACCGGAGAATACAACGACCCAATCCTCTCCTCCGGATAACCAATGTGCCATACCTACAGCGATAGCGCCTTTAGCCGCATCCAGCAGCAATACGGCAATGCCAGGCCCTTTTCCGAGCACCCGTAGCGTATTGGTCGCTCCCGCATTGCCACTGCCATGCTGCCGGATATCAATTTTTGCGATCTTTTTCGCAACAAGGATGCTAAAACTAATCGATCCGAGCAAATAAGAAAGAATGATGACAACCGCTCCCATCCGGTCTCTCCCCTTCCTCTATTCGGACTTATTCCGCGCCAGAATACGAACCGGGGTCCCTTCCAGCGGAAACGCTTCTCTAATTTTGTTTTCCAGATAGCGCTGGTAAGAGAAATGCATTAATTCGGTATCATTGACAAACAGCACAAATGTCGGCGGTTTGACCGCAACCTGTGTGGCATAATTAATACGTAGACGGCGTCCTTTGTCGCTCGGCGGCGGCGTTACTGTTGTCGCTTCATGGATTAAGTCGTTCAATACCGGTGTTGCGATACGCATCGCATGCTGTTCAGCTACTTGTTTTACTTTTGGCAGGAGGGTCTGTATCCGCTGCTTTGTCTTTGCGGATACGAACAGAATCGGAGCATAGGCCAAGTATTTAAACTCTTCACGAATGTCGGCAATGAATTTATTCATCGTACGTTCATCTTTTTCAACCGCATCCCATTTGTTAACAACGATAATGACACCACGTCCTGCTTCATGAGCATAACCAGCTACCTTTTTATCCTGCTCAATGATGCCTTCTTCACCGTTAATGACGACTAGTACGACATCGGATCGTTCCATCGCCCGTAACGCCCGCATGACGCTATACTTCTCGGTCGATTCATATACCCTGCCACGCTTGCGCATGCCCGCTGTATCAATAAGTACATATTCCTGGCCTTCAAACGTAAATGGAGTATCAATGGCATCGCGTGTTGTACCCGCAATGTCACTTACAATTACGCGTTCTTCTCCAAGCAGCGCATTCACTAATGACGACTTGCCTACATTCGGTCGGCCGATAAGTGATACACGAATGACATCCTCATCGTATTCGTCATCCTCATATTCCGGAAAATGTTTAATGATTTCATCCAGCAAGTCCCCAATTCCGGTAGCATGTGCACCGGAAATCGGCATCGGTTCCCCCATACCTAATGAATAAAATTCATATACATCATTAAGACGCTGTGGGTTATCAATTTTATTAACCGCAAGCACGACCGGTTTTTTGGAACGGAACAGCATACGTGCCACATCCTGGTCCTGATCGGTAATACCGACCGTACCATCCACCACCAGAACGATAACATCTGCTTCGTCCACCGCCAGCTCCGCCTGATGCCGGATGGATTCAAGCAACTCATCGTGATCATCAAAATCAATACCGCCTGTATCAATTAAATGAAACGGTTTGCCGAGCCATTCCGCCTGACTATACAAACGGTCACGAGTCACGCCTGGAATGTCTTCGACAATCGCTAACCGCTCCCCTACGATTCGATTAAACAGTGTCGACTTGCCCACATTCGGCCGGCCGACAATCGCTACTACAGGATTTGCCATAAAATAACTTTCCTCTCTTTTTCAATATCTCTACTATCATAGAATGAATTGTAAGGACAAGCAAGACAAACCATCCCTCTCTCTTCCTTTCACCTTTAATCATAGGGTCTAGCTACCGACCTCTCATATTATGAATGCTTAACGATAATAAGCGTATCAGGAGTAATTTCATGTACCACTCCATCCAAAATTTTTTCCAGCGTAAAGGCGATTTGCTGCAACTCATTTTCTCCTTCAGCATAAAAAATAGGCGTACTTCCTCCGATGCGGCTCCGGTTTGCCGTAATCACCGCAAGAATGTATTTTTCAAGTGAAATGCCCATAGGTTAACGAGCTCCCTTCGTCCGTTGATTAACCTTCGCTTCCTGAGGGAGCCTTACTGCGCTGTCCAATACAGGTACATACTTCACCGTTGTGAGCACTTTATTTTTATCCTTTTCTTCTGGTAGCAAGAAAACGCCGAGTTGCCCGCTCTGCATGTTGCGTTTGGCAAGTGGCGTAAGCGCAGGTTCTCCAGAGTCGCGGTATACGCCATGAATAGATGACACATCGTGTAGGATTGCCTGGCGCTGTCCAAGATTGGCTATTGTAATAAGACTTCCGGGACTCTTTGGTGTAATGACGACGCCTACCCCGTGTTCGCGTATCACATCCTGGTCCGCACGTAATCCGACATTCATAATATAAATGTCGTCCACATACAGATTCGATCCATTGATTACAATTTTTCCTTCTCGAATGTCAGCAATTTGCCCAAGTAATTTGCCTGACATGAGCCGACCATTAATAAAGAACATGATAATGCCTGCTACAAGCGCCCACCAGAGCGAAGTTTGAATAGCGACAAATGTCACGACAAGGGAGGTAAACATGACAAGATAATTGCGGCCTTCGAATACTTGGGCGATTCCTTCGATATAGGAAACGCCACGCGGAACAAGTTCCATACTATCAAGTTGCTGGAGCATATTCCGTTCCATATTTCTCACCTCACGGAATTGCTGAGCCGCCAGACCGAGAAAGGTGACCGCTGTCCAATCAGGCTTCAGGATGGAGGGAATGACGACCGCTCCCACGAGTGAAGCAATGACGCCAAGCGCAATATGAATAATCCGACCGTGAGGATACGTGGGATATTGACGATAGTCTGTTCGCAGCATGTACAAACGGGCGGTTACGCCTAACAGTACTCCGACTGCTACAGGAATCGTGTACGTAGCCATTTTTTATCGACTCCTCTTCACTAGCACTTTACGTACCAATGTAGTACTGGCATCCACACAGCGGAATACCACCATATGCAGAAGCAGTGCCAGAAGCAGAGAAAAAACAAGAGAATCACGAAATGAAAATTCCCCGATTACAGTAGGAAAGCCGGGCGGATTGAGAAACATCCAGGACATAACTTCCATGAAGCACAGTCCCAGACCCGCAATCGTTATAACCTGTTCCGCATGGCGGCTCATAACAAGGGGCAGTATGGCAGTTGCACCCGCAATCAGATAGATTTCATCCACAATATGCAACACAGGATCGAGCTTAAGTACGTATCGGAGCAGGAATAACGTAACGCCTGTAAGCAAAGCCGCCGCAAAATTATAACTTCGAATGTCTCGTTCTTGTCTTCCCCACAAAAAAAAGAAGTACATAGCAGGCAGTACAAAAGCACCTACACTGACCGATGTTATTGAACCAAGGGGAATATGCCAACCACTAGTCAGATATACAGCAAACAGAAGAGCCAAAAATGTTCGCATACGGATTTGCAGGCGTGCAAGCAGCCCATCCAGCGCTCCCATCCAGCCCAGCACCACAATAAGCAATAGACAGATAGCCGATAAATATCCCGGATTCATACGTGCAAGTCTCCTTTTCTTCCTGAGGTTTCTGTAAGTATTATTGCCGAAAACAGCAAGAAGAAATCCCGTCACCTTATCGTTATCATCGGCTTTTCTTTAGAGCAAAATACTTTTCTTAAAAGAAACAAAAAAAGCAACAGTCGCATAAAGCGAACGTTGCCTTTTTGTTTCTTCTACCGCCGCGCAAGCGCAGTGCAATCAATGCCGCGCTGAGCTGCCCAATGATATGCATCTCCTGTAACGACGAGCGGAACTCGCTGAAGAGAGGGGATGGATGATGCCCCTAAAGCCGTCATAATGACCGTAAGCTCTTTATGCAGGCCTCTCACATATTCGATTGCTTCCTGCATTTCTCCATGTACTGCATAGCGGAGAAACGCACCAGCCATACCTACGCAAGAAGCACCCAAAGCCAGACAACGGGCCACGTCCAACCCTGTACGAATACCGCCTGTTGCCATAACATCAATTCGCTCTTCGAGCTGTGTTACCTCCAACAGGCTTACCGCCGTAGAAATTCCCCACTCATTTAGTATGTCAAACGGCTGTGTCCGCCGCATATTTTCGATTCGGGCAAAGTTCGTGCCACCGCGCCCGCCAACATCAATTGCCGCCACACCACAAGAAGCGAGCTTCTCCGCCGCTTCCCTAGACATGCCGAACCCGACTTCTTTTACGATAACGGGTACTTCCAATGCAGCCACGATCGCTTCGATACGTCGAAGCGCACCGCTGAAGTTACGCTCTCCTTCAGGCATAATCAGCTCTTGCATTACATTTAGATGAATTTGTAATGCGTCCGCTTCAATCATATCCACGGCACGAAGTGCCATCTCAGGTGTTGCCTCCGCCCCCAGGTTACCGAATAAAATCCCGTGCGGATGCTCACGGCGTGCAATCCGGTACGTCTCAACCAAAGACGGATCTTTAATCGCCGCCATCTGAGAGCCGACTGCTAGCGCCATTCCCGCTTCATGCGCCAACATTCCAAGTGATTGATTGATAGTGTATGTTTCGCTTGCTCCACCTGTCATCGCATTTACAACAATCGGCGAACTCAGTGCGAGTCCGCCGATTGTTGTATGTCTATCCACTTGTTCATAATCGATGTCAGGCAAGCAGTTATGCACAAACTTCACATCCTCCAACCCATGTGTACCGGATTGGCCGGTTGTAAGCGCGTGCTCTATGTGTTCGCGTTTTCGTGAAGTTCTTGACATTGCGCTCCCTCTGTCATGGATTAGGATTTGAATTTCTTAAGCAGATCACCCATGCGATCGCCAATCGTTACGCCCATACCGTTCGCATTGCTCTCTTCTGCCTGATAGGCTGCTACTTCTTTCTTCGTTTCTTGCTTTTGCTTTTCATCCTGTACTTCTCGGATGCTTAAGCTCATACGTTCTTCTTCAGGATTGAAGTCCAGAATTTTCACGCTTACTTCTTCGCCCTCTTTTAGTACTTCATCCGGTGTGCCAATATGGCGATTAGCGATTTGAGAAATATGAACAAGACCTTCTACTCCCGGTGCTACTTCCACGAATGCACCAAAGCTCACCAGGCGCTTCACTGTACCTTGTACAACATCGCCAATCTTAAAGTCTTGAGTAGCTTGCTCCCACGGACCCGGTAGTGTTGCCTTAATACTAAGGCTAATGCGCTCGTTCTCTTTGTCAACCTTCAGGATTTTCACATTAACTTTGTCGCCTTCCTTGAGGACGTCGGACGGCTTGTCAACATGATTCCAAGCGATTTCAGAGATATGAACCAGTCCGTCTACTCCACCTACATCAACAAAGGCGCCAAAATCAGTCAGGCGCTGTACCGTACCTTCAATAACGGAGCCTGGCTCAAGTTTGTCAAGCACCGTTTGCTTTTGTTTGTCTGCTTCATCTTCAAGCACGGCGCGATGGGAAAGAATCACTTTGTTTTTCTCTTTATCGAGTTCAATCACTTTAACGGAAAGCGTTCTTCCTTTATAATCAGAAAAATCCTCTACAAAGTGGCGCTCCACATGTGAAGCCGGGATAAAACCGCGAACGCCCAAATCAACTACAAGGCCGCCCTTCACATTATCGGCAATCGTCGCTTCAAACACTTCACCGGATTCGAACTTGCCAGCAAGCTCATCCCATGCTTTTTCCGCGTCAACCGCACGCTTGGAGACGATCATCTCGTCCTTCTCCTGATCAAGACGGATGACCTTTACTTGGATTTCCTGGCCTTCGGAAAGAACATCAGCTACTTTTTCGATATGAAGGCTGGACACTTCACTAATCGGAAGAATGCCGTCATACTTATAGCCAACATCAATCAAGGCTTGTTTCTCATCCACACGGGAAACGGTACCAGTTAACAATTGGTTAACCTCAACCCCGTCCAAACCTTGTTGACCATTCATTTCGTTTTGATTTTCCTCTACCATAGACCATACCTCCTTGAAATAAAAGCCATTCAAACAATAAATGCTTCTTACCTCCTAAAAGAAACAACAAGCATTTATAGCAAACAGCAGCATATTTATCTTAGCTTACCAAAGTTAGGTGTGCGAATGCTAGTGCCAAACCTGCTAATTTCTGGACTACATATATACTCTGATAAGCAAAATGCCTTACACTATGCGGAAAATAACACCGAAAGGTATGCTTATTTTTTATGTATATCCAAAATTTTCTGGATTTCACTCCGGATGACTTCGGCGGCAGCCTGCGTACGCTCTGCATTATCTTTACCCGCTACCGCCGCGGTTAAATCAACCGGTTTCCCATAAATTATGGTAACACCACGAAAGAAACGATAGGGTCCAATAATGGCCACAGGCACAACCCGTACACCGGACTTCAGCGCAATCATCGCCGCGCCCGGTAGTATATTGCCTACCTTGCCCTCGCCTGTCCTGTTGCGCTTACCTTCCGGAAAAATGCCAAGTACTTTGCCTTGTTTAGCAAGCTCCAGCGATGTGCGAATCGCCTGGCGATCTCCGGCCCCACGCTTAACCGGATACGTACCGAAATCCTTAATCAGACTGGAGATGACCGGAATACGAAACAGCTCGGCCTTCGCCATGAAATGCACCTGCCGTTCTATGCCACACCCCAGCAATATCGGATCCCAGTTGCTGATATGATTTGCACAAAGTACAAGCCCTTCTCCTTCCGGAATATTCTCCTGTCCAATGACCTTCCAGCGGTAAAAGCTTTTGAAAATACCCCGAAATAACCCGCGAAAAAACGGATATGTTTTACTTTCCATCTCTTACGCCCTCTCCCCGATTTTTTCCCGATATAGCGTGACGATGCGATCCACCACTTCGTCGATGCTATGTCCGGTCGTATCGAGCCGTATGGCGTCTTCCGCCTGTTTTAGCGGCGCGATAGCCCGCTCACTGTCTTTGCGATCTCTCTCTTCAATATCTCGCAGCAATTCGGCGTAGTCAGCTTGCACGCCTTTTTTCTCGAATTCTTCCAGCCGACGGCGCGCCCGCTCTTCAATGGACGCGGTCAAAAAGATTTTCACCTCCGCATCCGGCAATACCGATGTTCCAATATCACGTCCGTCCATCACCACATCCTTGCAGCTGGCAATTCGTCGCTGCATATCCACCAGTTTCTCACGCACGCACGGATATGCGGCTATTGTTGAAACGAGCCGGGTCACCTCTGGAGAGCGGATGGCTTCGGATACATCTTTATCGTCCACGTATACGTGCTGCACTCCATTTTTGATTTCAAGCGTCAAATTAATCTCATCAAGCATCTCTCGCAGGCTGTGTTCATCTTCTATAGAATATCCCCGCGCAAGTGCAGTAAACGTCACCGCTCTATACATTGCCCCGGTATCTACGTACAATATTCCGAGCCGCTTTGCGACCTGCTGTGCTACGGTGCTTTTGCCGGCTCCTGCCGGTCCATCAATCGCAATTTTCATCGTACTATCACATCCCAACTAGGCAAAGAAGAAAGCTAAAGTACATACGCCAGCTTCTCGCTCTCAACCTTTTCTCTCTATTTTTTTCAAAAAAAAAGCAGGTCGTGCCTGCTTCTTCTTTTGCATATTTGATTCAAAGCGCAGGTTTATCCGCTAGTATGTTAATTACCTTCATAGTATCATAGGGCCTTAAGGTGATGCAACGCCTTCCATCCGCACCGTCTCGACCAGCCAATAACGGACAGGTTCGTACGTAAGCAGGGCCTGACTGACGATGAGCAGCACCCATCCAGCTACAATAGCAACAACCAGACATGTCTCCACTCGACGGGCCAGGCAGGTGAAACGTTTTTCATAAGCGGATTCTTCGGTTCGTCTCACAGGAAATCCTCCCTTCGTTTTCACCAGTATCGCCTGTCCCGTCCTTTCCTTATTCTTCGTTACAATGCAGGTGCTTTAATTTTTTCTACTTTTACCTCTTCACCAGTAAGTGCGTTGATGTAGATACGGTACCTGTCTTGATTAAATCCGCCGTAGAATTCATAAGAGAATACTTCCTGTCCTCTGTCGTCTTCGATCACCGCAAGTCGTGCCTCTTCGACTTTCAAGCCCGGATTCACTTTCTTGCGAGCCTGTGCCTCGGTTATCTTCGGCTTCGGCAGTACACGCGCCTTATGGTTCAGTACATAACTTTCACTCTGGAATCCTGATATATTTCCTTTATCAAGTGCTACCTTTACCGTAACCGTATCCGGGTATACACGGACATCGCCCTGCTTGTAGGCGTACGTAAAGACGGCGAGGTTTTCATACTCATCATAGGACACAGCTTCCATGGAGCGGTATCCCCGTTCATTCAGATACGTGTCTGCATGACGCTTTGCTTCCTCGATCCCTAGCTTTCGAGCCTCGATATCACGTTCATCCAGCATCCAGACAACCTGGCCACCCTTCTTGGCCACATCTACGTTAACCGGAGCCGGACTATCCTTACGTGTAATGTGAACACTAAAAGATTGATACTCCCGACTGTTTCCGTTATCCACTACTTTGGCTTCTTTTATTTGCTCTGGCTTCAACTTTGTAAATGCGAGCGCTTTACGCTTCGCTTCCTCGGCGGTAACCGGCTTGCCCTTAATGGATTGGACTTTTAGCTTGCGCGTCGCATTCAAGCTTCCAATTCCTGACCCAAAATCGACATCTTTGTACCCCTCTACGCTTTTATCAACCACTTTAAGACCGTCGACAATCGTATTATCCTCCTGTTTTTCTTCAGTGGCTAACGCCGTTTCTACATCCATCCATCGCAGTTGCTTGTCAAGGACGGCCGTCTGTACTTTCTGTAGCTGGCCCTGTATGTCCTTGGAATGGCGATAGAGCGCCTGCAGTGTTTTATGCTCCTTGTCCGTCAGTGGCTGCTTGTCCAAGTCGCGAACAGCAGTTTGGTAACTGAAATCGGCCACATTGGCAAGAAACTTCTCCGTCTGGTTGAACGGCATCAGTGTCAAGGGTAGCTGGCCTACATCATTTTGTGCCGAATAAGCAAGGCGCCAAACATTCGTTAAGCTGGGAGTAAGTTGTTGACGGGAATTGACGGCAATCGTTTTGCCAAGCTCGTCCTGAAGCTTATCCATATGATAGTTCAAATCGTGGAATGCTCGTTGATACTGGTTCTCCGCCTTAATGAGCACGGAGTTTTTCTCCTGATTCTCCTGGTAGCCCCACATACCGGCTCCTATGGCTCCGACTGCAAGAATGGGCGCCAGCACGCCTGCAATTTTCCAATACATATCTGCATCACCTTTCCTCTTGTCTTCCATGCTTACATACGTGTTGGTAGTAGTGTGAGGAAAGGCTTGCCCATTTATGCAAAAAAGCGAAAAGGAAGTGTCCTTTTCGCTTTTTTTATGGATGAGAAAGTAGATGTCGCTGTAAAGGAGGACAGCAATACCTACTTTCTTCCGATCGTCTTACTTGAAAAACTCGTGGGGCGTGTGGAACGACGGGCGAAAAAGACCGACAACGGTCTCCCTCATAAAAACACCCGGATGTTTTGTCGGTCCGCCTGAAGTGACACAAAGCGGCCGTTTGGCTTCTGTATGGAAAAAGGACGGACGGCAACGCCCACGAGTTTTTCTTATTTCCGCCCGCTTTACAGTTGTTCGGAATAAATATGAAAGTTACGGTCATTGCTGCAAACGCATTGCTTAAACCCCGTCTCGATTTTTCCGTTCTTCTCACGGCTTCCACGCAGAATATAACGTTCTCCGCACACCGGGCAATAAATCGTTACTTTATATCGCTCGTATTCAGTCATCATATTTTTTCCGCCTCCTCTTGTTCATAGTGTCGCCTAAAGGCAGCGGCAATAGACCTGTCGAGTGCGGCGCTGCTACGTCGAATGGCAACGGCCCACAAAATCACCATAAATGGGATAATTAACCAAGGCCAAACGTCGCTACCTGCCATAAGAATAAAATCGTACGTACCATGTAGAAGGACCGGAATCCCTAAGCTCATTCCTAGATATATACGTTTTTTACGCGGATCAGCCACAAATTTTGCTTTACCAAGATAATATCCCATTAACACACCAAACAGGCCATGACTTGACACTGGAAGCAACGCACGGAAAAACGCTGTGGACAACCCATGCGACAATAGGTAGAAGAAGTTCTCCAAGGTCGCGAACCCCAGCGAAACTGCCGCCGCATATACGATGCCGTCGTACGGTTCATTAAATTCTACATGCTTATATACCGTATAGTAAATCATAAACCATTTAAAAAATTCTTCGAGAAATCCCGCGAGAAAATACGATTGTGCAAACACGCCCAATTCCAGCTCTTCCTGAAAACCGAACTGCACGACCATTACGGGGAAAACAAGTAAAATACCGGTAATAAAACTTTTGACCACCATATGCAGCGGCTCTGTTTCATATTTGTCTTTTAGATAAAAATAGCTCAAAATAGCAATACCAGGAGCAAGTGCTGCTCCTAAGGTCGATATCATAGCATTCGACTCCCTTTGTTCTTCCGGTTCTCCTTATTTCATCGTACCATGGAATATGGATGAAAGAAATATTATTACTGGAGGTTATAATGAGAAATATGCAAGAAGCCGCAAGAAAAGTCGTCGTTCTAAATACTGATGGGACGATCGCCATGTCAGTAGATGATGATACGGATGCTGTCAAACCTGGAGAGGTTCATCCATTGCATACAATTGAGCCATTGCTCAAACAGTACGGGCAGGTCGAGATAATAGATATAACCGTTACTTCTGACAAGCCGGTAATGATGAACACTCATAGCTTCACTGTTGATCTTATAAGGTGATTATATGTACACTGAGCATACCGTGTATCACCTTTTTGTATAGCTTGTTTAATTCCATCTCCGTTTTCTCATTTTCTACCCGCTCAAGAAAATCATTTATAATTTCAATTCTCTCTTTGTTTGAAATGGCATCTTGATTACTTGCTTTTCGTTTTAGCACTCTTACTTCTTCATCTAAATTATTTATATCCTCCCTTGCCTTCCTGAGCCGCTCTTTATAAGTATCTATATCGTATGCTCCAGACTCAAATGCCAAGTGAATTCGCTCAATTGCTCCTTCTATCACTTTAACCTCTTTTTCAAGTTCAGAGATGCAAGCCTTGAATCTCCTCCTTTGTTTTCGCAAATTATGATTCCGTCTTCCATATGCCTGTATTCACGTATAGTAATATAATCGGTTTTTCTTTCAAAAGATAAAGTATACCCACAAACTCCACACTTAACCAAGCCAGACAACGGAAACTTTCCCTTGTCGTTATTTTCCAGTTAAATATTTGTAACTAAATACTCCTTGATTTAATGTTACTGAATCAACGTGAGTTACTATGTTATTGCTTCACCGCCTGTCCTTAATTGCGTTTTATAAGTTTTATTTAACTTTATATTTTGCACTTTGGTTTATTCCTGTTGTTGTGATTATGGTAACAATCGCGCCAATTATTTTGATAGCTATATTTGAACAAGGGTGTTGATTATCCAGTACGATCCAGAATGGATAGCCACCACACCGTGCCCCAAACGAGCGGCGGTTCGTCTCCCGCACGGAAGCATAGAGGGCCGCTTTTTGCCCCAGCCAGGCGGGACCGCAAAACATCTGGGTAGACGCGAAGAAGGAGACAGTTGCGGTCCTCTTTCGCCTGGCCGGGGCATGCACTCGGGAAGGGAGACGAAAGGCCTTGTTTGTGTCCCGTTGTGGTGGTCTTTTCCTCTCGGAGCATTCAACACCCTTGGTATCCATAGATGGATAAAAAGAATGTGATACATAAAATTTATTCTTGTTCCCATTTTCCTCTTGAACCTCTAGTTACGTAAGGTTGCATAATGTACATATACTTTTTTATGGGAGGAATGTTGATGGAAGGGAATAACAAGTATTCCATTGGGGAATTTTCGGAAAAAACAGGAATATCCATTCGCACTTTACATTACTATGATGAAATCGGTCTTTTACAACCAGAAAAGCACCCAACGTCAGGCCACCGCATTTACAATCATCAAGATATTCTAACCTTACAGAAAATCGTAAGTCTAAAGTTCCTGGGATATAGTCTGGATAAAATCACTAGCTTGTTACATGAATCGAGTTTTACCGTTGATTTAAATGAGACTTTAACCCTCCACTTGCAAGTATTAGAAAAAGAAAAAGAACAAATCGAACAATCAATGACTGCTATTCAGAGAGTCGTTAAATTACTGAAGGAAGAAGAGGAAGTGGATAGCACCATATTATTCAGTCTTATCCATAGTATACAGACGGAAAATATGCAAAAAGAATGGATGAAACGGCATATGCTAACAGATATAGTGGAAGGGTTGTCAAAGAAAACGGAAGAAGAAAAAATCACCTTAGATCAAACCTTCATTCAATTTGCTAAGGAAGTAAAACAATTATATGGTAAACCTGTAAAGGATTCAAAAGTACAAGAAATGATTAAAACGTATCTAGAAGCGTCTTTTGAGTTTCTTGGTAGGGATTTGATACAAAAGCTAGCTGATGCTGATGTGGAAGAACTGGATATTCAAGAACTTGAAGATATGACACCTTCTCCATTCACAGAAGATGAGCAGAAATGGCTCAATCAAGCGATGGAATATTATATGAAACAAGCAGAATTGGAATAGAAATAGAATTTCCACAGGCTTTTACCTTGTTCAACCAACGGGTGAGCTATATTTAATACATCGACAAATTCTTGTCTTCCCTTTCACCACAAGAATTTGTCGATTTATCAAATCAGATGTATATAGACGAACTCAATTATTTGGTTAGTTCCTCTATCAAATACGATTTATTTGTATCTACATATCTTACAAGGTTATCAAATATATTTCTATCCTCTGAATATAAATAGAGTCTATCAGCTATTTTACAAATTTCATCCGCCATTTCATCATATTCCGATCCGTGTGTTTCAATAAAATTATTTACAGAGTATTCTTCTTGGCTATCAACGTTAACTCTCAAGTCCGAAGTTGATACATTGTTTTTTTGTAATATTGATCTTATAGCCTTAAGTATTTTGTAATCTTCTTCAGCTTGTATACGTTCTAAGGTTTCTATCGTATCATCTAAGAATAATCCTGTTGAATTCTCTAAAAAACCCAATATACCCTGCATATTAAGTTCTGTGTCAAAATTGATTATAAGTATTACATCTCTTATTACAATGGGTAATTTATAAAAGATAGCCTTTTCATATAAATGATAATTTTCTTCTTTATATAGATTTAATGCAATTTCTTCTATGATTTCTTCGCCAAAGTTTTTCATTAGAAGATTTAATGGGATTAAATTATTTATTATTTCACGGCATTCATTCATAAATTCACCTCCAGAATCCTCTTATTTACCCAACCTCTATTATAAGTATCTGTGATCAACACATTGTCAGAGATTAGTTTAGAGCCAATCAAATTATCAACTTTTTTATAACACGACCCATACAAACAATCTTGGGGACAGTAGCTTTTGTACGGTCTCTTGCAACAAGAATACAAACCTGTTCGCGACTAATTCCTCTTACCTCCACGCTTACGATATAAATTACACTTGATATTTTGACAGGGTAGCGTGGTTGGAAGGAGGCGATTCAGAAAAAGAAGAGGGTGGATGCGCCCTGCGCTCCAGCAGAAGAAAGGCCAACGTATCTTTTTCCGACCACTCCCGCCTACCGCTCTTCCTTCTTGTCTTCCCTCTCACCACAAGAATTTGTCGATGTATCAAATCAGATGTATAGAGGTTTGCGTTTCCTAATGCCACGTTGCCCCTTTTCAGAGTATAGGAAATAGGTCTCGTCCATTTCGACGATTCCTTCAAATTGTTCGTAATCCATTTGTTTGATGGCATTTAACAGCTTGTGTCTCCAGCAAAAAAGCGTAACCTAAGTAACTCCTACGATTTCAGCCAATTTTCGCAGGGAATAGCCTTTAAACATACATTCAACAAATGTAATCCATTCATCGTCTTTTTGAGTACGATACAAAACTGTATTAGTTGTATGAGTGAAAGTTTGGCTACAACATTTTCCTTTAACAGAGCCCAAATTTATAAAGTTACTCTTTTATTATTTTCTGTATCTCATTGAAGACTTCCACCTATATAATAAGGCAATCTATACATTCTACAGATTGCCTTTGTTTTCCTGCTCCTATTGTATCGCACGCATATCACGATTATAAAATTTATATATCATTTATTTAATTATTAAATCAAAAGAAATGAATATCCTGCTATTGTAACAGGACATTCCTTACATATCTAAATAATCTTCTTTTCTCTTTTCTTAATTAATACGCAATCTCTTTCCCATTCAACAGCAACATTCCTACTTCCAATTAATCTAATCACTTGTTCTGCAAAATCACGCCACAACATTCCATGTACCTCTTCGCTAATAACTATATTGTTGTACTTGTTCAGCTCATCAATTAAGCCAGTTAAAGACTTCATTTATAACACCCCTTACACATCATGTTAGACAGGCTAGAGTGTTATTATGCATTAAATTTTCCACGCATAAAAATCAATTTTTAAGACAAACTAAACGTTAGGACAACCGAAAGGATTGATTTTATGTCACGTAACAAACTGTTAGTACCAGGAAGCGAGGATATACTTGAGGCAATGAAAAATGAAATCGCCATTTAAGGGCCATTCATTATTTGAGTGCTCTTTATTCCTTTTTGTTCTCGATAATAAATAGTCGTTTCTAATCGATTATTATAAAATAAATTGTTCAACTAAGTCTTATTCCTATTTTTAATTTCATCTAACCTACATTTCAAGGTATTTTATTCTCTCTATAATTGTTCATTTCAAAATATTTAAAGCTATGGCGAAAAGAAAATGATAACATAAAAACTAATAATTCAAACCATTCCCAGTCTATTAAGCTATTTCCTTATTTCATAGTAAAACACAGATTTATGGGAAACGAAGAATTACACACTCTCCATTTCCCATATCATTATTTAATAATTAATCCCATCTATCAATTTTAATAATTCTCGTAGAGTTATTTGAGGTTATTTTCAGAGTCAAATCCCATTCACTATCTTTTGAGTAACCTACTCCGCAAGCAGAAGCATTCTCAACATCTTCAATTGGAGTGTTTGCAGTATAAGCTTCTAGTGTCTTGCGAATTTCACGAAGTTCAGATTTAAGCGTCTCATTAAAAAATCCTCTACCCTTCCCCTCGGATAAATCCTTACATCCGTCCAATAAAAAGAAAATATGATGACCTGAATGAGTAACCTTCTCTTCATTCCAAAGATTTGGAGAATTGGTTATGCCTTTTACCTTAACAAAGCTGTTTAGTTGAACATTCCATGCATTATCAGACGAATAATTCGTGCTAGAGATGTCCGGGTGTTGTCCCTTAACGTAGTCGAAAGTGAACAAAGTTTCTTTAAAGCCGGTATTGCCAGCAACACCATGATAGGTGTAAATCTGACCATTAACTTCCAGTTCGGCCTTAAATGGAGTCCTTCCGCTTCCTCTTTCACAATAGTTGTGAACATAGAAGACGTATTTACCTTTTGACGCATGACCATTACTCCATCGAATGTTCTCAACTGGTGAATAGTCTCTGTGACTACCGCCATTCATATCAATATCCAACCAACCATTACAGGAACTCATTTTGTCTCCGTAGTAAATATGTTCACTACTAGGAGTCACACAATGCAGATCAAGGTCTGTGTACCCTTCCCAAATGAGCGAGCATCGGATTTCATTACCCTCATATCGCCCTCCTGCACTCTCAACCCGCCTCTTAATTTCACCATCAATTCCACCATGATAATACCAGCTAAACGGATTATTCCATAGTAAAATATTAGGAGCCTGTTGATCAGAAGCAGTCACTAGAGCCATCAGCCGATTAGGGTTATCGACCCTAACTTCAATACTTTCTGCTGTCAGCAACACTGTCCTTTGAAATTTTTCCCATGTCATAATTGTATTTGGCAATTCTACTTTATTAGGCTTACTTTCCTTAGGTGTAATATTACTAAATACGCCCTCAACTTTCACATCGCTCTTTTCCTTAGAGGACTCATTATTTTTCCAAATGAATTGTGTAATTTCCTGAAACGTTGCATATCTTCTTCGTAGTGAATTAGCAATACCAAGCTTTTCAACGATCTTTTCTGCTTGTTGAATGTTGCCTTGAGATGGAGCAACTTGACTCCTCATGTAATTAGATGGGTTCATTTTCTCTGCAAATCTACGACTAATAGAATCAAATGAAAGTCCAGCAACAATATCATCAAGCAAGGTTCCAATCATACTACTCTTAATATGGCAGAATCCAGCAGGAGCAGTTGCAACAGCCAACCAAGTGATGTTATCTTGAACTCGACTGTTTCGAGTGTTTTGACGTTTAATATGTAGCTCTTGAAGGAATTTGGCAACACCAAGAATCTTATTCGACCTATATAATGATTCTGATTCTAGTAATATTAGTGCTTGGTCTACAGCATCCAAAGGATATTCCACCAACCCAGCGTTCAAAATCCTGAAGTCTTCCTTTTTTTCTGCCATTTCTTGTCCAGCAGTTTTTAATCTAGAATAATAAACTTTTTCTGTAGGAAGTGTTACAGCCATATGATCCCATCCACCAGAATGTGGTTGACCAAGTGTTTTCTCACTCGATACAAATACTCCTGTAACTTTAGATTTAAGGACAATTTCCTTCATTGCCTTTACAGATTTAACGAAGAATTTAGGTGTGTTGTCTTCATCCCATAAAACAGAACTAATCTCACCATCTTCAGAAATAGACACTAGACCACCAAAACGATTCACAAAATGTCGGCAGCAGCTGCAAGTATAATGTTGTCTTGCTTTATGCGGTAAACTTTCAAGAAACGCTTCAAATAATCCCTCTGCATCAGTAGTAAAGAGTGGGAGATTATCAAAAGTAGAAAAGTGATGTTTAATCGCTTCACTGAATTGTGGATATTGGTCATTACTATTATCATATTCAGCATTAGTAGAGAAAGCCGTCTTATCGTTATTCATATTTTTTGCTCCTCGTTTTATAATTTTCTATTTTAAAATGCCATAAAATACTTATTGCATTTTCTAATTTAGATATTTAATTAACCATTTATTTTTATGCAATCCTTCTTTTTCCATTTAAATTTCATTATAAGTGTTGTTCTTATTTTAAGAAAAGCATTATTTATATAAGTTACAGTTAATATTTTGACATGGTAGCGTGGTTGGAAATAGGAGAGATGGAGAAAGAAGAGGGTGGATACGCCCTGCGCCCCGGCAGAAAAAAGGCGGGCGTGTCTTTTTCCAACCTCTGATTTTTTTCATTCTTTTCTTATCTCTCACCACAAGAATTTGTCGATTTATCAAATCAGATGTATATAGATTTTCACTCTATTTATTTTGTTATTCAGACAACATTTCATCTATACTTTTTAGGCTTCCAATTTTCGATTTCCGGTTCACCTTTTACTTTTCTCAATGTATTTATCCGACCATTGTCATATCCTATGTTGTATCCAACAAATACCCCTACAATAAGTGGAACAATGAATACAATAAGCCCCACTATTTTTTCAATCATTCAATCTCCTCCTTCCAACCACGCTTCCCTGTCAAAATATCAAGTGTAATTTATATAGTCACATTCATTTCTTCAGCTACCTCTTGTTGTTTATGGTTATTAATAACAATTTCCCTATACACTGCAATTTGCTTTTTACTTGTTGCCTTTATAAAGGTTTTCTTACCGTCTTTAATCATGATATTACAAGGGTGTTGATTATCCAGTACGATCAGCCCACCGTGCTACAAACGGGCGTCGGTTCGTCTCCCACACGGAAGCGTAGAGGGCCGCTTTTTCCCCCGCCAGGCGGGACCGCAAAGCAGCCGTGCTTCCTCTTTGCGAGAAAAAGACGAGGAAACACGCCGACGCGTGCATCTTCTTTCTTCCACCTTATGGATAATCAACAGGGGTGATGATATTATATATATACTTACTCTCTTTATTACTATGAGGTAAATTTAGATACTTGCCTGATGTTTTACATTTAATTCTGTATTAGGATGCTTAGCTGCTCTTCCTATTGCATAAAAAACAGAAGTAAATGCATTTCTATCATAAACACCGCCAATTCTCTTAGCTTTCTTTAGCAAGTCTCTAAAATGCTTTATTGTCTCTTCTTTTTCAAGGCCAAAACTTTCTTTCGCTCTTAGAAGAGCATGTTCAGACATTTTTACTTTATCTGTATCTAAATTCATTACTATTTGTATTCCTGTTCTTAACAAGCTTTAACTTAACCTTTGGCTCCTTATCAACAAAAGCCGCTCCAATGTTTGATGAATGCTCACATACTACCATGTTCTTACCATCTAAGGTAAAGTAGTAGCCATACACATCAGTTTAATATTCACCCATATGTTTCTATCACTATACTTTTATTGGAATCTATTATGTAGTCATGATTCTTTAAATTCTTCGATAGATTGTGTGTCCATTATCGTCTAATTTGCACTTTAGCATATTTGTTTTCCAATTTTCCTTTTGTATTGGTATATACTTATGTAAACCATTTATTAAGTTCTCCCATCCTTCATTAGTGCTGTTCACCTCTAAATATTCACCGTTTTCATAATCAAATTCAAGACAAGTAACAACTTCAGTTATGCAATCGAGTTTATAATAATGAATAGCATCAAGGGTGTTGATTATCCAGTACGATCCAGAGTGGATCGTCACCACACCGTGCCCCAAACGGGCGTCGGTTCGTCTCCCGCACGGAAGCGTAGAGGGCCGCTTTTTACCCCCGCCAGGCGGGACAACAAAACATCTGGGTAGACGCGAAGATGGAGACAGTTGCTGTCCTCTTTCGCCTGATCGGGGCATGCGCTTGGGAAGGGAGACGAAAGGCCTTGTTTGTGTCCCGTTGTGGTGGTCTTTTCCTCTCGGAACAATCAACACCCTTGGTATCCATAAATGGATAGAAAAGAAGGATGCGTACGGCGTGCGTCCCCTTTGTTTTTCTCATGTGGAGCGTGTGGCGCCAAGGACGAAACCGACCGGCAACTGTCTCCCGCTTTGAAACACCTAGATGTTTTGCCGGTCCGGCCTTGGCGTCACAAAGCGACCGTGTCCCTTCCTTGTGAGAAAAAGACGAGGGAACACGCCGACGCGTGCATCTTATTTCTTCCGATATATGGATAATCAACAGGTGTGGAATAGCATATATGTCATCCCATTTCATCCATATATTTTTGTTTTCATCTTGGTCGACTATTGATAATTTCTCATCACTTATTATTATTTTCATCAATATCTCCCCATTTTTATTAGCCTTGACTTATTTACTTTATACCAACTATTTATATGGTGAATTATAATTTTCTACAAACGGGACTAACGTTTCAAATGTTGATTTAAACCTCATCTATATAAATTACACTTGATAGTTTGACAGGGGAGCGTGGTTGGAAGGAGGAGATTTTGAAAAAGAAGAGGGTGGATGCGCCCTGCGCTCCGGCAGAAGACAGGCCAGCGTGTCTTTTTCCGACCGCTCCCGCCCACCGCCCTTCCTTCTTTTCTTCCCTCTCACCACAAGAATTTGCCGATGTATCAAATCAGATATATAAATATGAGTCATATCCATTATTTTGCAAAGTTAATAAAACGCTGCTTATATTTTCAGAAATAAACATGTAATCACATCCTTAATATCCGTAGACTTCTTTAATTACTTTAATAAAAAAGTCTTTTTTAAATTTGTTTACTAACTCTTTATTTACCCTCTTAGGTAAAGATGACTGTTGTAATAGACACTCTTTTTCTTGTTCTAATTCATAAATTACCTTCTTAGCCTCGGTAATACCTTTATCAAAGTGCCCAAGCTTACCATTCTTAATATCAAGCAATTCTTCTTTGTCTTCACGATATAATTCAATCTGATTATTCTTTAGCAAACCAACACAAATCCTTAAGCATTTAATAGCATTCATGACAAATTTAGTTTCATATCCGTACTTCCTTACTCGTTCTATTCTATCTGGTCTTTTAGCATCTTTTTCTACAATCTCTATTGGCAAGAAGGCACAATTTATACAACTTTTTACAAAACCCATGTACCGAAAAACGACATTTTTTGAAAGAAAAAGGTCACGATTATCTAATAATAAATTCATAATATCACTTTTCTTATGAACATATTTATTATCTACCCATAACATCTCTGTAGGAATAACCTCACCGTTTGCGGCTTGATTTATAAAATAGTCAAATGAGAAAATTTCTAAATCAAAATCCTCAAATTGATTAATTTTATTTTTTCCTGTTACTACCTTTGTATGTTCAAACTTATCTATCCCAATAACATAATCATCAGATGGAATAGCTATTGATCGAAAATCGAAATCAGAAGTATCGTCATTAGTTCCTGCAATATGAGAACCACCCTGACAGACGTATATAAGATTATCAAATTTAACTGGACAATCTTTTTTGTTATTAATCAGATTCTCAATTTGTTTAATCATTTTATCCTCCATCTAAAAATGTTCCAACATAATTTCTTTATATAGATTGTTGATCTTATTCCAATCTGTAACCTTTGGTAGCTTTGTATACTTAAATGCTTGTTGCAATTTCAACTCAAGTTCATCAATCATTTTAAAAACTTCATCCCACTCATAATCTCCATTTCTAAGAGATAATAGAAAATCTCTATCCTCACTTCTATATACTTGAATTGTTTGTTGCTCTAATACTTCAATTCCTGTTGTAAGTAGGCGTATTAAATGCATAGCGTGTTTACCTAACTTTTGTTCTGGTTTGCGATTTCTGTTACCAATTTTTGTGTATCCTTTATATGCATTTTGAATTTCAGATACCATACCGGATAATTGTGTAATTGGAGTATTGTCAAAATGCACACTCAGATACATTTGTTGCTTCCCATCTTCATCATAGTGAATATCCAATACTTTAATATTGTCATTGTTGTATGTAGGGTAACGCTCCGAAAAACGTCTAATAATGTTTTCAACAGTATATCTTAAGTGCTTATTCCTATCGTCATCAGTGGCCTTTTCTAATCCATTTTTTATTTTCATTAATTGTTGTTGAGCATATCCACCAAAAGCAAAAAAGCAATTCTGTGATAAAAATAAATGCCTATTCTCTCGCAGTTTTTCAGAAGCAGATGTGCTTTTATTGATGAACTGTGACTCTGTATATAACATTTCAAGCACGGTTGGGTTTTGTGAGTTTGCTAAATTCATAAATTTCTTCAAGGAATGATACTCAATATCTGGATCATGAAATACCTCAGTTTCCCATTCATTTGTCATTGAAAAGAATAACTCTTTAGGTAAAATCACAATTCCCTTTATATCTATATCTGAATTATCAGTATTTAATCCATACGACTGTGAACCTGTAATTACTTCATAAATGGTATTGCCTGATAATGTATTATAATCATAATTCAATTTAGACATTTTAACCTCCTTATTTTCGATAAGGTTAATCTTTTATCCACACTAACCATTTCATTAATTTTACTAGTTATTCTACTTTAATGCTCACCAATTCATCATTGATTTGCCCGACAACTGTTCCTCTAGGTAGCTTTAGTAGTAATTTTGCAATTGATGCATAATGTTCATCAGAAATACGATAATTTTCCTTTCCTGTTAAAGCTGTTACTTCCACTAATTTATGACCAAGCCCATCCCATACCGCAACCGTATTCAAGGAGACCCATTTAATATTCCCCCGTGCAAGACGAAAGGAATGATAATGATTGTCTGTTGTTACCAAGACCTCTTTATAAATAATCTGTTTGGTTTTGCGATTTTGAATGACCAGAGTAATATCTAACTTTTCTTCTTTAGGTATCTGGATAAGCCGTGCTACAAACATTCCATTTGGATTCTTCTTTGTCTTATAAATCTTTTCTGTTTCTATTTTTATTTCTGGTCTGCCTCTCATAATCTCTCCCTCCATACTTATATTTTATCCTATAATCTGTACAGCTTCCTATTCATATTCTCTCCTGATGCTTTTGAATAGATAGTAAAAGCAACTCGCCTAAACGGAACTATATAAATCACACTTAATATTTTGACAGGGGAGCGTGGTTGGAAGTAGGAGATTCGGAAAAAAGAAGAGATTGGATGCGCCCTGCGATCCGGCAGAAGAAAGGCCAGCGTGTCATTTTCCGACCGCTCCCGCCCACCGCCCTTCCTTCTTCTCTTACCTCTCACCATAAAAATTTGTTGATGTATCAAATCAGATGTATATATATAACAACATAGTAGGAAACAAAGGGCTGGCACATTTTGATTTAATAGTAAAGTCGCAGAGAAGAACAGAAAAATTTATTGAGAAGGTTATTCAAAATAAAACCGTTTGGGGACTGCATTCAACAGAGGGCTAGTTTGTCTGCGAATCTAATGAAAACGAAGACACACAGGTCATGCTTTTTGTTCTGATAAAGCTTATGTACGTCGATGTGCCAAGGAAAACTTAGCGGCCTTTGTATTAGAGACTATCCCACTTGAAGAGTTTATGTATGACTGGCTTGTTGATGTGGATAAGGATGAATTGTTAGTAGGGACAAATTGGAATGACGATTTAACTGGTTTATAATTAGAACCAGAAAGCCTGTTAAGCTTTTTGATTGACTTGCTTAATGAAGTGAAGTCTAATTTTCATTCTTTACCAATTTTAATACCTTATAAAGCAGAAACCCTACAAAATACAGCCCAGAAATAATACAGACATATGAAAGAGGCTCTTCCCTTAAAGAAATTAAAAACACGTCAATCGGATAAACATCAGAACAATACTGTACATCTTGAGGAGTAAATATAAACATGGGCTTACATTCAGATTGAGATAAATATGAAATTTTCCCTGTAATAAAAAAGGAATAGAGATATGAAAATAAACAGATTGGTATACTAAAAAACCAAATTACCCACCATTTTTTCATAAATTTACCTCCTCGCTTGATTATACATCATTCTTTCAGGTATATAAAACGAAGAAGTAGCATCTTTTCTTAACAAAGAACTAACACACACCATTAACACGACATATATTGCTGAATTCTTTGCATTCACTTGCTTTAGGCATTGAGAGCTTATTATTAATACATAAATTTATTAGATCAAATTTATCTATCTTGGAGTTAGTTTTTTATCTTTTAGAACTGTTTTACTGAACTTTTCTTTATTGACTGTTTTAATAACTACTAAACAAAAAATGATCCCCTGTTGTTTTTAACAGAGGATTTTTAGGAGATGTAAAGGCATGTATTTGCTACCTATATGTAAATGACAAAATGTCCCTTATGGGCAAGGATAAAGCTCATTAATAATAAAAAAGGGAGGACTTGATTTCCTCCCCCTCGCTAATCAGAACACTTCTTTAATATCATCTATGTCACTTGCCAGAAGTACAGCAAGTCTCATTCTTGCCTTCTTGCTATCATAATCTTTTCCTAAAATTACACCTTTTGTGTAAAGATCATATGCGCTTCCTGGATAATCATAAGTTGTGTAAACATGTCCCTCTTCTGCACTTGTAGTAACAACTACTTGTACACCACTCTTTATAGCCCGTTCAATACCATCCATCATTTTAGGAGCAACTTGTCCTCTACCTACTCCTTCAAGGACAATTCCTTTTGTACCACTTTGAACTGCTGCATCAATAAATTTACTGTCTGCTTCAATGTAGCATTTTATGATATCAACTGGAGGGATTTCTTGAACAATATTAAAGCTTTCATTGCATACAGGTTTTTGATAAATTTTCACTACATCATTATCAATAATGCCAAAATATCCAAAACCAAATACATCAAATCCTTGGATATTAGATGCATGAACTTTCTTTACATATTTAGCAGAGAATATACGCTCATTAAATACAACAACTACTCCTGAGCCTCTTAGCGTTTCATCACAGGCAGTGTAAATAGCATGTCTGATATTAATATAAACATCATTACTTAGATCCTCTAATGAGCGTTGTGAACCAGTTAAAACAACGGTTCTTTCATCGCTAATAACTAAGTCCAAGAAGTATGCTGTTTCCTCCATAGTATCTGTACCATGAGTGACAACAATACCATCAATTGATTCATCTTTAAAAATTTCCTCAATATGACTTTTTAATTCCAATAGTTCATTAAACCCTATATGCATAGAAGGTAATTGAAAGGCTGAATCAACAACAACCTCTATATTTTTGGGCAAATTACACATATCAGCTAATTCTTGACCAGATAATTCTCCAGAGGATAACATTCCTTTTTCATTTGCCTTGCTTGCAATTGTTCCACCTGTGGTTAATAAAACTACTTTACGCATTTAACCCTCCATTAATTTGAAAAAAGATTATTATGGCTTTATGCGAATTTATTGTATCATTATTTTGATTTTAAGATAGAACTTTATTTGTAATATGATGCTCATCCTTGATAAGTAATACACTTTATAAGTAGCAATCACCTTTAGCCGAACATAATCCCCTCTAATTTGCTTTCTAGCTCTCTTCTCGACTTAATGTATTACAATATACACTCTCGCTTGAATTAAGGTTTTTAAACGCTCTGTATGTACTGTATGTATTTGTAGTTTAGAAGTCCAAGAACAAAAAAATCCTCCACAAACTATATTGTAGAGGATTTTTTTCGTTTATTTCAACGATTATACCCAACCACGGAACTGACTTGCTTCCGCCATCTTGCGTACGCCTACCATATAAGCGGCCAGACGCATATTTACATCGCGTGATACGTGCGTATTATATACATTGTCGAACGCACGCACAAGCACTTCGCGCAGGCGGGATTCTACCTCTTCTTCCGTCCAGTAGTAGCCCTGGTTGTTCTGTACCCACTCAAAGTACGATACAGTTACCCCGCCGGAGCTCGCCAGCACGTCCGGAACGAGCAGAATGCCTCGCTCAGTCAGAATGCGGGTCGCTTCCAGTGTTGTCGGTCCGTTCGCTGCTTCAACCACGATGCTCGCTTTGATGTTATGCGCATTCGATGCCGTAATCTGATTCTCAATTGCGGCTGGCACCAGAATATCGCAGTCCAACTCAAGCAATTCTTTGTTGGAAATTGTGTTGTTGAACAGTTTTGTTACCGTACCGAATGAATCACGACGATCCAACAGGTATTCGATGTCTAGGCCGTTTTCGTCATGCAATGCACCGTATGCATCGGAGATAGCGATGACTTTCGCACCGGCGTCATGCATGAATTTCGCGAGGAAACTACCCGCATTACCGAAACCTTGTACAACAACGCGCGCACCCTGCAGGTCGATGCCTTTTTTCTTGGCCGCCTCTGCAATACAAATCGTTACGCCTTTAGCCGTCGCGGTTTCACGACCTTGCGATCCGCCCAGCACAATCGGCTTGCCTGTGATAAAGCCTGGAGAATCAAATTCGCGGATACGACTGTATTCATCCATCATCCACGCCATAATTTGCGAGTTAGTGAATACGTCCGGCGCCGGAATGTCTTTTGTCGGTCCTACGATTTGGCTGATAGCGCGTACATACCCACGGCTTAAGCGCTCCAATTCACGGAACGACATCTCACGCGGATCGCAGATGATACCACCTTTACCGCCGCCATACGGCAAATCAACGATACCGCACTTTAAGCTCATCCAAATCGAAAGCGCTTTTACTTCGCCTTCTGATACTTCCGGGTGGAAACGAACACCACCCTTTGTTGGCCCAACCGCATCATTATGCTGAGCCCGGTAACCAGTAAACACCCTCGTCTCGCCATTATCCATCCGCACTGGGATACGTACAGTGAACATGCGCATTGGTTCCTTCAAGAGCTCATACATCTCTTTCGGATATCCCATTTTGTCAAGGGCTTCAGCAATCACCGTCTGTGTTGACTTCAGCACATCCAGACTCTCTTGCTGCTGTTCTGCGCTCCCATTCGCAGGAACAGTCGATTCGGTTACCACGTCTTTTTCTCCCATTTTTTACCACCTCGAAAAAATTCATAAGTCTGTCAAGACATAGCAAGTATAACTCTTTCCTTTACGTTTTGGAAGGTGTAAAGCTGGCTTTTTCTTTATTAAATAAAAATGGAAGCTTGCCCAGCGAGCCGTTACGATTTTTATGCATACGAATAATAATCTCCTCCTGCTTATGCTCTCGCTCGCCTTTACTTCGCTCAAATACGAGCAGTACATCGACTGAGGCCTCCACCGTCACCGGCATTTCATCCTTCTCATCGTTACTTTTTAGCGAGGAAACCACAATGGGAATATCCCACTTTCGTGACCATTGATGAAGCATGTATGCTACTAATGCTTCATTTCCTCCCGGCATTAAGCGCCCGTCTTTGTCACGTACCGGTACACGCTGGATATGATCAATAAATACTACCGGAGCCGTGCCGAGCGATTTCGTTATTTGTTCCACACAATCCTCAATATCATACAAAGACGTCTCGAATTTCCCTTCAATCGTGAATAAGTGGTTAGCGACTTTCTTGTACTCCTGGTTCGCCTGCTGAACTTTTTCTGCTTCCACCTGTCCTGTCAATACTTCTTCCGTAGATACATCAAGGACACGGGCCATCGAACGGGCCCATAGCTCAAATGCTGTCATATCCCATGTCACATAAACAACCGGAATTTCCTGTTGCGCGATTTGATCCGCTACCTGACGCATAAACATGGACTTACCGCTTGATACGTAGCCCTGAATCATGTACAATCCACCACGCATACCTCCGAGCAGCAAATCGTCAAGTTCCGGAAAACCAGTTTTTATTCCATTCACTTCATGCTTATAACGCTGACAATATTCTTCCATGAACACAACCAGATTTTTGGCATCAGAGGCGATGGGTTCCTTAATCGTCTCCTCTACCGTCTGCCTTAAAAGCCGCATGAACTTTAGCTTCGGCTCCTTGATTTCATTAAAAAACATATTGATATTGCGGATGCCTTCTGGCAAATACGGGGTATACACTTCGTCGGCCTTACCCTGTAGTATCTCCTGAATCCGTTTGCTCTCACGTCGACTTGATTCATCATTCGGATAACAAATAAATACGCGTTTTCCTTTTAAAAGCTCGGCATGCGCTTCTTTAAACACGTTATATTCCGGTACGCATACAGCAGCAATCTCTGCCTGCTCGAGTGTCAGCACGTCAAACACGTCACGGCATAGCATTACCTCATCCGCTTCTTCAATGGCGGCCTGATTGAAGAAAATATCGGTTTTTCCAAGCAGCATTTTATTGTGCGGCTTCACTTCCTGAATTGGCTGTCCCAGCAAATCAACCACATGACCCGTCTCATTATAAATCGGGAATACAAGATGATTAGTGAAATAGCCGCTCAGCTTGCTCTGCGAGGCGTTAAATCCAATCTGAGGGCCCTCAAATCCAATGTGGTATTTCTCGGCTGTTTCCAATTCAATTCCCTTACGCTTCAAGAATGAGATGGCGTTAGGTGACAGGCTGTTTTCATAGTAACTGACAAGTTCTTCAAGATTCATATTAGACAGGCTTGGTGCAAGGTTCGGTTCTTCAGTACTTTTCAACCGTTCCACTCTCCCTCTTCTCTATTATTGTGACGCGATCGAAGAAATTTTGCATATCTTTAGTTCTTTACCACTTCTGCCTGGTCTCGTAACCTCAAAGTGGCAAGTCTCTATAACAGCAGAAAAGCGCATGGCAACATGCCATGCGCTTCATACTATGCGAGTTAGTCGAAATAACGGCAAAGAACCTTCACCGCGTCACTATCCACAACGACCTTGCCATATTCTTGCAGAACATGCTTAGTCAGCGTGGAAGCTTCACCGTATTCAGACAATACCGCTATGAAATCGTTATATTCATCTTTCGCTAAATCGACTTCTTCAAATACGAGGTAATAACGCCCATTATAAGCGTATGCACTTCCCCCGTCGATTACTTTAGAATTGATTCGATGGGCTAGTTCAATCAGGTGCTCAAAATCGTAGAACACATAGACCACATCATCGCTCTCCTCTAACGTAACCTGCATTTCATATATGTCATCGTAGTCCAGATCCTCAGCGTCATCATGCGCTTCGGTCTTACCCCGCGTTACGATTACAACCATGCCTTGAGCCGGCAGGGAGAAAACTTCGACGGCTACGGGTCCGTTCACTGTAAAACCCACTTCGTCTTGAGCCTGATCCATCATGTCATTGAAAAGTTCGTGCACTTTTGGTATATCGCGCCACATATCATCCTTTTCAATTCCCCGTTCAATCAGGTCATCGAATGTTAAGAAAATCCTTATTTTATCCTGATTTAGACGTTCAACGCGCATTATGACCCCTCCCTCCGCAAATTCGGTGGTAGTATTAGAATACGTTACAGGATTGTTTTTTGTTCAAGAAATAATGGGATTTTTTTAATGATAACACGGAGTGAAAGCAAGGTACAAGGTATTAAAAACAAAAAGACCGTCTTCCGCATTCGGATTTACGGTCCTTCCTGACTACGCCCGTCAGACGCCGTATTACGCCTCATACCTCAAGCATAGAGATGCCCCATACCATCATGATAGCGATGACGGCTCCAATAATGAAGGAAAGTAGCATGCCCGTGCCGTAGGAGTTCGGTTCATCTTCGCAGTATTCCTTGATCTCGTCTCGATTCAACATGTGCATTTCCTCCTCTATCGATTGTATTACCTTCATAGTATGGACACTTCATTTGCACACTATGATTAAGAAAAAATCGCGGGTGTTGCCGCTCATCCTTTTTCCACTCAGAAGCCAAACAGCCGCTTTGCGTTACTTCAGACGGACCGACAAAGCATCTGGGCATCTTTATGAGGGAGACAGTTGTCGGTCTTTTTCGTCTACCGTACCATGCGCTCCACACAGGATAAAGAAAACTTGGCTGGTGCCAAGCTATCGCGCAGGCAACCGCCTTAGTTACCCTTATGCAGCTCTACTGTGCAAGCAACGTTTGGCACACACCTCGCGAGTTTTTCAAGTGATACAATCGGAAGAAACGACAGATCGTTTCTTATCCATGAACAAAAGGACACGCACCCCTACTCGCGTGTCCTGACCTCTTGAATCTTCGCCCGGATTGTACGTGAAAGCTGACGGAGCTCGCTTACATCGCCACGCGCTCGCATCTGGCGAAACTCATTTTGGAATTCTGTTGCTTCTACTACAAAGCCGCGTTGATATAGATTCTGAATCCCCTGCAAAATCCGCGAAACAATATTTGATTTATACTCGAACATCTGTTGAGCATCGCGGATTTCGTCACGAATTTCCGACATCTCCGTATCCAACAGATACGCAGCCTCAGCCGTCGTACGCAAACGTTCTCTTATATCTTCGGGAATGTTGCCTTCATACTTATAATTCAACGAATGCTCGATGGTCGCCCAAAAGTTCATCGCCAGCGTTCGTATTTGGATTTCGGCTAGTATTTCTTTTTCTCCCTGCGAAGTATGCACAGGATACTTAATGATAATATGATGGCTGCGGTAGCCGCTCGGCTTTTCGTTTTTTATGTAGTCTTTTTCGTAGACGAGGGTCATATCTTTGCCACTGCGCTGGCGGACCAATTCCGCTACCCGGTCGATATCCTGGACAAACTGGCACATAATCCGAATACCCGTAATGTCTTCGACTTCCTCAAGCCGATCCAACGGAATGCCTAGCTTGTTCGCTTTTTCCAAGATGCTTGAAATCTTTTTGATGCGACCTGTCACGAATTCAATGGGCGAATATTCATTTCTCTTTTTTAATTCTTTACGAATACCCCTAAATTTCACCTTCAATTCCTCGACCGCTTGTTCATAAGGGATCAGGAATTCTTCCCAGCTTCTATCATCCACCAGACTGCTTCCCCCTTCAACTGCCGCTATCCTTCTGTATTTTACCATACTCTACTTAAAAATAAATTGTGAAATTCGCTTTGTTCCCCTCCTTCCTACTATATAAACGAAGGACAAAGAATATTACAGACAAACAAAAAAGACCCGTCACTTGTACGTGCTGGGCCCTATTCATCATAGTGTTTCCTTACTTCCTGGAAGAAATAAAGCAGGCACCATGATGTGATATCCTGATTTTCTTATAGATATTCATTCTCATGCTTCGCTTTCAGACGGCGCCATCTGCGTTCAACTTCTCCGGCGAAGGAGGTTAGCATCTCGGCGTATTCCGGCTTAGTCATGTGCTTTGTTTTGCCCATCAGTGAAAGCCAATCCTGTACTTCGATTCGCTTATTCCTCGCTTCTGGGTCATACGTGATGTTCGTAATACCATTCTCTATTTCATACAACGGGAAGAAACAAGAATTGACTGCGGCTTCCACAATGGTTTGGCCCTGCTCGTCGGCCGATTTCCAGTTAAGCGGGCAGGCGATGAGAATTTTGCCATATACCATACCGGCATTCTGTGCATACCATTGAGCTTTGGCCGCTTTTTTCAGCAAATCCTGTGGAAATGCCTCCGTACCTGTAAATACGTATGGAATGTTCGTTGCCGCCATAATTTGGGCCGTATCTTTATGATGAAACGTTTTTCCACCCTGCGCCTTACCAACACCTGAAGTAGATGTCATATGCCCCATTGGCGTAGAATAGGATAACTGACTTCCCGTATTCATGTATCCCTCATTATCGTACTCAAGCACGATCATTCTATGATTGCGGAGCGCCGTACCGATAGCTGGTCCCATGCCGATGTCCATACCGCCGTCCCCTGTTACCATAACGAAAGTAAAATCATCACCTACTTGAATCTCACCCCGACGTTTGCGTTCATAGAACATCTCGACAGCACCTGATAATGTGGCCGCACCATTCTGGAACAGATTATGGATGTACGTCTGCTTATGCGAACTATACGGATACCCTGTCGTAACTACCATTGCGCAGCCAGTCTGGAACAGTACGACAATATCCCCTTCGATACCTTTAAAGAATAGTTCCAATCCAGGGAAAATACCGCAACCTGGACAAGCTCCATGACCTGGCGCAATACGCTTCGGCTTGCCAGTAAGCGCACGCAGCGGCGGAATTTTGACATTCAGTTTACCCGTTTGTTCGTTCGGTGTCACTTGAATGAGCCCTGACTTGAAAGCATCCCCATGGAGCGGCGCAAGTACCCGCTTCGGTGCAAGTTCAGGATTTCCCGGCGTATGCCCGAAGTAATCAAATGGAATCTGTGCTAAACCCAACTCTGCCGCCTCAATGGCCAAGTCAAAAAACGCTTCCGCATCGTCATGATAGAAATCTTTGCCGCCGACACCGAAAACACGGCTCACCACAACAGTTTCATTTCCTTTCATCTCCTGAAGCGTGGCTTTTAGTTCATGAGTTAAATTACCACCATACCCACCATAGGAGTCAGCGCGTTCCCCAATCATAATTGCCTTTAAGTTTTTACAAGCTTTCTGAATTTCCTTGGCTGGCCATGGACGAATCATATTTGGACTAATTACACCCGCCTTGATACCTTTAGCCCTTAATTGATCAGCCACGTCTTTGGCCGTTTCAGCAGCAGAATTGAGAAGAAAAACCGCTACTTCCGCATCTTCCATACGATAAAGGTCAAGCGCTTCATACTTACGTCCGGAGATTTTCTCGTATTCATCCGCCACCTGTTTGAATATCTCGCCAGCGCGGTACATCGCTTCTGATTGTTGATAATTGTTGTTAATTAAATCTGGGTCGTTCATGTACGGACCAATTGTAATCGGATTTTCCGGATCAAGCGCATGTACATACCCGGACGGCATTTCCCCGACAAAGCTCTGTACCGTGCCTCGATCAGCAAAGTACCGAACACGCCGTTTCTGATGCGAAGTAAAGAATCCATCATATGCCACCATTACCGGCAAGCGAACGTCCGCATGCTCAGCTACGCGAAGTGCGATAATATTCATGTCGTACACCGCTTGCGGATCACGCGCCAAAAGAATCGGCCAGCCAATATTCAAACCGTAATATAAATCCGAATGGTCGCCGCGGATATCCAGCGGGCCACTGATTGCTCGCGTAACCAGGTTAAGCACCATCGGAAAGCGTGTCCCTGACTGCACCGGTAACTGCTCAAGCATATACAGGAAACCGTTCGCGCTCGTCGCATTAAACACGCGCCCACCCGCAGCGGCGGCACCATAGCAGACACCTGCCGAGCCATGCTCCCCATCGGCCGGGATCAGTACGATGTCATGTTCGCCGCGTGTTTTCATCATATCAAGATATTGCGCTACCTCCGTAGAAGGCGTAATCGGAAAATATCCCATTAGATGATAGTTAATTTGCGCGGCAGCCATCGCAGCCATCTCATTGCCGGACTCAAACGTCAAGCTCTGCTCCGGCATGGTTTCTTTTATCGCCGCAGTAAGCGCCGCTTTTTCCCTGTCGTATTCAATCGCCATTGTCATCCATCCCCTTTTCCCGGTTAATTAGCAGCCAGTATAAACTTTTGCGGCACACGGTGGTCCTCGGCGTATCCGATATTTTCACGAAGCTCCGTTAGCGCTTCGACCGGACAGGCCTGTACGCATTTTAGACAGCCTTTGCAATATTGATAATCGATACCTGAGAGGAACATCTGCGGACGGCCTTTCTTATCGGCTCCTTCCTCCCATACGAAGCAAAAATCGGGACAAACCGTGTCACAAGCAGCGCAGTGGATGCATTTTCCAGCATGATACTCTGGCAAGAAACCTTGTCGACTTCCGCTCAAATCCTTCAGGATACTATTACCCGGGTTGATAATGACGCCGCCGAGCGGCTGCGTTTCATAGCCAAGCATCGGCTGTGGACGAACGAATTCTTTGCCCGTCGATCCCTCCGGTACCTCATATGCCTTGAATGCTACTTCATGATATCCGCGGTCAAACGTGCGTAAGTTCGGTTCAACCATATGAGGATATTTCTTCTCAAACGTCTTGCGTATAACATTCCGCATCGCTTCCGGATCAAGAAAATCGCAAATTTTGAACAAGGCTCCCAGCATCGCTGTATTTACTTTGGTCTTCTCTTCAACCGCAATACCCAGTGCATCAATCGTGGCCAGTGTGCCGTATTCTAGATGGAGTTCTTCGCGCACCTCATCAAATTCCCGGGTCGTATTAACGAGCACGATGCCGTGCGCATCCAATCCGGAAACAACATCCACTGTCTTATAGAGCGCTTCATGGAATACCCCTACCACATGCGGACGCTCAATCGGACTGGCAGCACGAATCTCCACGTCCGGGTCACTGAAGCGAATAAACGCTTTTACTGGCGAACCTTTTTTCTCTGAACCGTACGAGGAAAAATTCATTCCGTTAAGTCCTAGCCCCAGCACGCCGGCTTCTGCCAGCATTTTCCCCGCCAGATTCGCTCCCAGCCCTCCGATAGATTCAAGTCGAATCTCATAAAAACCCAGTTCATTCTTCTTCGGAAGTATTGACATCTTTATTCCTCCCCATTTTCCAGCACCCACACAGGCGTATGTTTTAGCTGAAACACATGCTACCCCATATTATTTCAATGTCCATTCCACATAAATAAAAAATTAGAATTGTCCAACATTTTAGATTCAAAGAAATTATAACAGGTATTATTTTTTTGAGCAACAGAATTTGTTAATTTTGAACAAATTAACTTTTTTCCATTATAAAAGCGCTTACTAAGCCTAATTAATTAACCATATATATTTATCCGAATTTACTGATACATTAATACAGATATAAAACAGATATATAAAAATCATTATTACAGGTACATTTTAACACTATTTGCACGTTAAATACTTGACAAAACAAAAAGTCTGGACATGCCAGACTTCTGAGAAAACCTAATTTCTTAACCATCTGTAATATAACAAAATTAAAATGTACCGATACAGAAACAGTTATGATTCTTGAAGACTTTTATGAATCCATATGGCTGCCTGCGCACCATCTCCAATAGCAACTGTTAACAGTTGCGAATGCGCTGCTACGTCTCCCGCAGCCCATATATGACGTACATTTGTTTCCTTTGTCCGTCCGTCCACGGGAATGTGTCCATTCTCCAAGCGTTCTACCCCAAGCATCTTAGCGATATCTGATTCGGCTTTGTTCCCTCCAAAAGCAATAAACCCTTTCTGTGCCTCAATGTTTCGCTCCCCTGCCAACTGAATGTTGGACAGCATACTTTCTTCTCCTGTCTGCACTTTCAATATTGGACCTTCTACCAGCTTTATATTGGATTCGGCACACTTTTTTTTCCAGTGCTCAGACAACGGGCGCTCTTTCGGCTCATGATTCACATACGTTAAATCATCCGTCCAATACCGTAGTACACAAGCCATAGCGGCTCCTGCATTTCCTGCACCTAGCACAACAGCTTTCAAATTTCTAATTTCATACCCGTCGCAGTCAGGACATACATACACAGCTGTACCAAGCGCTTGCCTTATCCCTTCTATCTCATCAGGAATCCGGTCCGTTAGCCCCGTGCTGATCAATAACCTCCTAGCAACAACACGCTTCCCTGTCTCCAATTCTAACTCAAATTCTTCGCCCTTGTTCCATGCTTGGCTCACCCTTCCGTGGTTAAACTCGACTCCGACATCCTTGGCCTGTTTTCGTCCCCGTTCGCGAAGTTCCGGACCGCTAATGCCATCGGGAAAACCGAGGATATTACTATAGCGACGAGCCAATGGAGAACGACCTCCTTCTGTATCAATAACCACGATACGGTGCATATAGCGGCCAAGCTGAAGGGCAGCTTGCAAACCGGCGATGCCGCCGCCGATAATCGCACAATCATACATAGATGCTTCTCTCCTTCTCAAGTATAGAAATTACTCTCTACTTGGTTTACCCATTATGCACTGCTTTCACAAGATAATAGGTACCGAAAAATCCGTGACATTAAAAACGGGCGGGAACCGTTCGTTCTCACCCGTTTTACATAATTACGCTATGGCATCGTACGTTCCCTTACCTGCAAATTGTATTCATACCCTTGCTCCACAAGAAACATCTGGCGTCGGTGCGCATATTGCTCTTCCTTCGATTCCGCCGAGACGAGCGAATAAAAATACGCCGTCCGTCCGTCTTTTTTCGGACGCAAAATTCTTCCAAGCCGCTGCGCCTCTTCCTGACGTGAACCAAATGTGCCGGAAACTTGAACAGCGACACTTGCGTCAGGCAAATCAATCGCAAAGTTGGCGACACGTGATACTACTAGAGTATCAACCTCGCCGCGGCGAAACTTTCCGTACAATGTCTCTCGTTCTTCCTGCGGAGTTTTTCCTGTTATGAGCGGCGCATTCAACTCCTGGGCCAATGTTTCCAGTTGTGATACATAGTGACCAATAACGAGAATTTGTTCTCCTTCATGCCGCTTAAGCACTTCTTTAACTACCGGTGTCTTATCCGGATTTTCAGCGGCGATACGAAACTTCTGTCGCTCCCCCGCTCCCATGTACTCTACCTTACGGGAAGCAGAGAGCGGAATGCGAATCTCAGTGCAGGCTGCATTCGCAATAAACCCCCGTTCTTCAAGTTGCTTCCAGGGCAGCTCGTATTTTTTCGGACCAATGAGGCTAAATACGTCATCCGCGCGTCCATCTTCCCGCACCAGGGTAGCAGTCAGCCCAAGTCGACGTTTCGCCTGAATGTCGGCGGTCATACGAAATACGGGAGCAGGCAACAGATGTACTTCATCATAAATAATCAAGCCCCAGTCGCGTTCATGAAACAACGACAAATGCGGAAATTCTCCGGACTCCGCCGACCGGTGCGTAATCATCTGGTATGTACTGACGGTAACAGGACAAACCTGCTTCTCCTGGCCGGTATACATGCCGATTTGTTCTTCTGTCAGGGTTGTGCGGGCGAGCATCTCGTTTTTCCATTGTTTTACCGATACAGTACTGCTGGTGAGCACAAGCGTTGCCATGCCGAACCGAACCATCGTTTCGATGCCGACAAGTGTTTTCCCTGCTCCGCAAGGTAGAACGATTACACCGTTCCCGCCGGATGTACTACCTCCAGCATAGAATGCATCGACCGCCGCTTTCTGATAATCACGAAGTACAAATCCCCGCTGCTCGTACAAAGCCATGTCTACTCGCTCACCATCTGTATATCCAGCCATATCCTGTACAGGATACCCGAGCTTTAATAACGATTGCTTGATGGCCCCGCGCCAGGCTGATGGTATAACTGCCTCACGTTCATTTATACGGCGTCCGATAAGGTTAGCAATTGATACATAACTTAGAATGTCCTTCATGATTTGCGGTTCAGCTGCCGAAAGCACCAATTCCTCTTCACGTATGAAAAGCTGCAACTGGCCAAACCTTGACATCGTTCGCTTAATCTCATCCCGAACAGCAGCGGGCACAGGAAACTTGGCATACCTTTCTAATACGTCAAGCACTGTCTCTGCGCGCAACCCCAATGCCGCGGCATTCCATAACGATAATGGCGTCAAGCGATACGTATGAATATAATCCGGGCTTTTTACGAGTTCCGCAAACGGGGTCAACGCATCACGAACCTCACTGTATTTCGGATGTCGCACTTCAAGGAGCAACGTACGGTCCCCCTGAACAATTAACGGATTTTCCGTCTGCTTCATCATTCATTCTCCTTTTCTTCCAACGCTTCCTTTTGTTGTAGTGTATCCAAAAACAAGAAAAAACAGGCGCCGTTTGGCGTCTGTTTCTCTTACCGGGGCGGAATCGGTACCTTGATAACCGAACCGGCATACAATTTTTCTATCCCATTGTACCGTGCAAGATAGTATTGATATTTACCTGTTCCATAATACATAACGGAAATTCCGTATAACGTATCGCCTTTTTGCACCCTGTGCCGTAAAGTCTTCCTTTGCTTCTTTACGGGGGCAGGTGCAGGCTTTGTAACAGGCACGGCTTTTGCCGTTGAAGCCTGCGGCGCAGCTGGTTTAACAGGAGGTTTCTGCTGGACAGGGGCGGCTGGCTTCTCTGTCCCGGAAGCTGGTTTGTTCGCTTCAATCGATTTCGGATGAGATGCCGGAACGGAAGGCGCAGGTGGCTTGTTGGCCTGTACAGACGGTTTAGCTGGCGCTTTCTGCTCAGATGGCGCTTTCGTCTGCGCCTGCGGTTGCGCCACAGACGGTTCGCTGCGCACCGCGTACCACCAGAAAACGAGCCCACCCAGTGCAAGAAATACAAGTGCTCCCGCAATATAGTATGACGTAAGACGCAGAGGCGGCTTCGGATGTACCGAACTGCGTGGCGGCAATGTGCCTGTAGGTATCTTCTCCGGTTGTTTTCCTGCCTTAGGCAGCTGCTCTGCCTCTTTTTGTTCTACCATTTTTCGCAAGGTGTCGGCCTGATCGAAATGGCTATCTTGTTTCTTGCTCATCGGCATCCCCATTTTCTGCATTTTTGTTTCTCTCTTCCGTATTCGACCCTGGGAGAGATTCTCCTTCCTTCTGCGGGAGAAACCATCCTTTCTTTACGAAACATCCGAGGATAAAATCTACCAGAAAGTGCGCCCAGACTACACTCCAAACGTTTCCTGTTCTCTCAAACAGCCATCCGAATAACAGGCTGATACAGAAAACAACAACCGTCATGACCCATTTCTTAAGATAACGTACGTGGACAAGGGCAAACAGTACACTTGTCCACCATAGACCAAGACCCGGCTGAATCACCGAACGAAATAAAAATTCCTCCGTTACGGCTACAACGAGACATACAAGCGCGATATGCCAGATAGGCAAGTCACGAAATAACAGTTCATTCAATCCACCATCGTCAAATGTCTCTGGTGGCAGCCAAACAATTAATACAATTTCAATTGCAATGACTAGAAGCGCGACCAACGTCCCATATACAAACACCTCTATCCAATCCGGTGCAAGAAAGCGGGCCTGCCAATTCGTTCCGGGAAGAATATAAAAGAAATACAGCCCAGCCACACCAATCGCAAAAAGAATCGCCTGGGAAATATATACGTTTAATGCCAATGTTCGGCTATCCAAATGTGCATATCGCGGATCCATTTCGTTCTCGCTCTCCCCTCCTTTACTATCAAGGAATGGGTAGCAGACGGTCTAATTCCCGTCTCCATTCCCAATGTTCCTGTTGCTGCTCCTCTTCCGTTAGCGACTGACGCTCGTATAGCGCCATGTCAATACCGCACCGGTCACAACAACTGGCCAATGATGTACAGTGTTCCTGGGAAAAATACTTTCCCAATGTTTCCCTACGGCAAGTCGGTTCTATCAGCCAGCGCCGCATCTCTTCCAGCTTGCGATACCTCTCATCCCGACGACGGAAAACGGTGCGGGCGAGAGATACGTATTGCTCCGGAAACGGCTCTAAAACCTCAAGTTCCCACCCGTCCTTCGTACGGCGGGGCTGACGTAGCCAGCTCATTTTCTCCATATGATAAAGCAGAATAGATACATGCTGTTCTTCAAGTCCCCAACGCGCAAGCATCTCCTGCCCATCCACCTGTACTTTCTGTCCACGCAACGTTCCCAGGAACGCTGCAAATCCATTCATCTGCTCCTTATTGGGGTACTCTTCGGCGATGAGCTGTCCCGGTAGAAACCCGTCATCTGGCGTCGATAGCAGACAGGCATAACCAGGTGCTCCATCCCGGCTTACGCGCCCCACTTCCTGTAGATACGACTCGATATCAGGGGGAGTATGGTAATGCAGCACGAACCGAATATCCGGCTTATCAATTCCCATGCCGAATGCATTCGTAGCGAACACAATATCTAATTCCCCTTGCAAGAATTGCTGCTGAATTAATAAACGATCTTCCGCCGCCATCCCCCCATGATAAAATGCGCAGCGGGCGATTCCGCGTACCTGCGAAAGCTGGAAAGCTCTCTCTGCGCCATGGCGCGAACGGAAGTATACCAACCCAGGACTTTTCAGTGTTCGCAACTTCTCAAATAAAATCAACTCTTTCTCCCGTTCATCGGCTGCAAATGCAACATCATAACAAATATTCTCCCGGTTAACTGATTGTAATACAATATGCTTAATCGGAATCGAGAGCTGAAGACAAATATCCTGCTGTACCGCTTCGGTCGCCGTCGCTGTCAGCGCCAACACTGGAGGATTTCCGAGCTTGCGGATACAGTTATGCAGTCGCTGATAATCCGTTCGAAAATCATGTCCCCACTGAGAAATACAATGTGCTTCATCAACAACAAACAAGGAAATCGGCACCCTGGCAAGCTGTTCCAAAAAGCCTTCCTGCTGTAATTTCTCAGGAGAGAGATATAATATTTTTACATTTTTATCCATAACCTGCTGCAATTTCCACCGCTGTTCCCCGGGCGATTGTGCACTATTAATGTACTCGGCATGCTGAATTCCCTGACGGCGTAAATGGCGTACCTGATCTGCCATCAATGAGATAAGGGGTGAGATGACTATCGTCATTCCTTCGAGCATTAAAGCTGGCAACTGGTAGCAAATCGATTTTCCTCCGCCGGTCGCAAGGATGCCAAGCGCATTCTCCCCCACAAGCGGATACCGTATAATATCCAGTTGCCCAGGACGGAATTCTTCATGTCCAAAATAGCGCGTAAGCGCCCTATACAACGACTGTTCTTGTACCTGACTCATTTGAATCATGATCGTCCACCTCCCTGCAAAGCACGCACGGACGCAAGGCGAATTTCAAGAAAACTATATTCATCACCGACCTCAAGTCGGATTTCTCTAATTTTTTTCAGTCCTTTTTCGCTCATAACCGCTTGAATTCGTTTCATTTTCTCTTGAGAGACAAACTTTCGAATATCGAAGTCAGGATCTGCAATAGCAATTTCAACCAGATGATCTTCGATAGTACCCGGTTTAAGACCCCGGCGATGCACGATTTCCTCAAATGAGTACCCCTTATTAAGAAGCAAGCGTGTCTGCTGGGCTGTCCGAGTCAATCCTGCCTCGCCTGTCCGTCTGTCGGCCAGCTTCATAAGCAATGGATAGGAACTTGATTCCATGCGCGCAAGCTGTTCTGCGGCCAACCGGATAATGTGCAGCGCCGCAGCGCCTTCCGCCGTATGAAGGGTATCTGCCAACTGCCGATACGTCAGACCAGCCCGCACTTTACCACTTAAACGACGAAGGATAAGCTGTCTTTCTTCTTCATTACATTCTTCCATCCAACGCGTGATTTCCCGCTTAACCTGCGATACGAGCATCCGTCTATCCGAATTCTCCAGAAGTACCTTTTTTACTTCCTGCTGCAGTTCCCGCTGTTCTACCACCGGATAAAACAGCGTTTCCCCTTCAGCCAAATGTGAAGCCGTCTGCACGAACAAGGAAAGCTTCTTCCAGAAACGAACCGCCCGCACCTTTTCATGCACGGATGTGACCGCATTCAGACACGCTTCATAGCGAAATGCCTTTTCGCGCTTCTTCAGTTCTTCTTCCCCAACCAAAGAGCAGCATACCTGTTCTTTCACACCGGGATGCACTTCAATCCATCCCCGCTCAATCAACGTATCCAGACGGTTGCGTACATCATCGGCGGATATGCTCTGCATCACACCATACAGCATAGATGTACCAAACAAAGCAGCATCAGCAATTACCTGGTTATTTTTTCGCCCCCGAAGCAAGTGCACGATCGCCTGAGGTGTACGTTCCCCGTGAAACCTTGCCGCCGCTATAAGAAACAGACCTTCCTCAAACTGAACATTCATTTTATCGTTCTCATCCCTTTGAATGGGGTAAATAATTACTGTATCTATTATAGTTTATCGCTCCTTCAAACGGAGCGGAAGATATGTTTTTCCAGTCCTTTCATTATTTTTTATTAACCATCTTGATATTCATAAGTACAATGTTTAAAATGATGTATGAGAAGTGGACAAATATCTTTTCTCAGAAATTCTGGAGGTGAAGAGAGAATGACAACTTGGGTGGACAAAGACACTTGTATTGCTTGCGGAGCTTGTGGTGCAACCGCTCCTGATGTATTTGATTACGATGATGAAGGCATCGCTTTCAACAAAATCGACGACAATACTAATACTGCTGAAATCCCGGATATCCTGTTTGATGATGTTCGCGATGCATCCGAAGGTTGCCCGACTGACTCCATTAAAGTGGAAGAGTAGGAAGCGGCTTATTTGAATTATACCTTTCAGCAGCAATAAAAGCCTAACCTTCCGTGGTTAGGCTTTTTCTGGTACGTATTCATCTTCGGCGCCTAGTGCGGGCTAACTCCTGTACCCATCTCACCAGCGCGTTAATACCCATTACCGCAGCAACTACCAGACCACTGAACGTAACGAATAGCGCAATATATTCGAAAAATGAATACGTGAGCATCTTACTCCAATCTATATCCCCCTTCAAATCTTCGATAACCTGGTTCATCCCGTAAATTCCGCCGATAACAGTATAAATTGTAAGGATCATCAGCAGATGATTATTTCTTTTTGAAGTGAACTTTTCCTGGTATTGAAACAACCTGCCCAGCGTACTTTTAACATCTTCGTATAAATCGTTATTTCGGAATACGATACGAAGCAAGCCGAAAAGCTCCTTGCCTTGTGTTTGAGACATCGTCTCCACAAAAAAGTATTTGGAATCGAATTCAGTAATGGAACGAATTAATTCTCCGATATCTTCATTATCCTTATCGACACGCACTGCCGGGTATTGTACTGAAAGCTTTAACAACACGATTTTATGAAAAAAATTCAAGAGCAAACTGTAATAATATTCGCCATACATCTGGTCGGCAAGCTTATCCGCCTGCTCCCGCCTCTCTTTCGTTAAACAAACGAATGCGTCATCATCGACGACAAAGTATGTGTAGGGTGCCCAGCGGCTATATACATGCGTGTGGCAATATTCTTCGATGTATTGCATGTTGTGCGCACTCACATGCGGCTTCCCTTCCGAGTCCATCCCGTTTAGTTGTCCGGCCCGGTACACATCCACTTTGTTCAATTCCTCTCCTTCCGCAAACGCAAAAAAAACCTGGGCATACATTCGCTCATCCACGAAAAATGACAACGTCTCGAAATAGGCTTTATCCGGATTTACTTCATCAAGGTATGGCCTAATAGCAGGAGCTACCTCCGTAAACAGAAAGCTCTCCACCTCTTTGTATTCCATATCCCGGTAACAAACGATCGGATAGTCTTTCTTCTTAAGCACGTTCTCCAACTGTCTGAACTGCTTAATAAACTCCAGCGCCTGTGTATATGTAAGCCCCTCTTTAGTAAGTTCGATGCGCATCGTGACGAACCCAAGATTAAATGGACACAACGTAATGTCAACCGAGTGAAGTATAAAACTCAGTTCGGTTTCGTCGAGGCGTACTTTTGCATCCATCTCCATCTTTCGGGAATAGCGCTGGAACCCCCGCTCTTTTTCAGAATGAGGAAACAAAATATTGCTAGCAAACGGTAAATAATAGCGCTCCAGACCACGATGGGAAACACGATGCGATGGACCATAATACTTCTCTTCTTGCTCTTCTTTGTCCAGGTGAAAATAGTCGAACCCGCTTTCTTTGAGTTCTTTTTGCAGTGAGGACTGGCAGCCTTCACGAATAGAAAAAGGAAACAAAAATTGGCAAAGTGCCGCCTCTACTTTTTTTTCTTGAACTTGCGGTTTGTCCATGGCTCTCCTCCGACGTATTCTACAAAGCATAGCTCAATGATTAGTATTACCACGTGGATCGGATCAATGAAACTATATAAATTACACTTGATATTTTGACAGTGGAGTGTGGTTGGAGGTAGAAGATTCAGAAAAAAGAAGAGGGTGGATGCGCCCTGCGATCCGGCAGAAGAAAGGGCAGCGTGTCTTTTTCCGACCGTTCCCGCCCACCGCCCTTCCTTCTTTTCTTACCTCCCATCATAAACATTTGTCGATTGATCAAATCAGATGTATATAAGACATTTGACAACTTCCCTGATTGCTTATATCCTAGAATGTGTTGAAAACATTCATAACCATTCTCGTTAGGCGAGGCTCCAGTTCAAACACAGGCCACTGCCCGGAAACGTCGAAAGACGCCAATGGGTAGAACAGGTATTGCCGGATTAAGGCTCTACTTAAGGTGGCTGAGTCCCAGGAACTCTACGTTGTTCTGTGCCAAAGCTCAACCAGGGGGAATGAAAGGAACGTACGAATTTTTCTTTCGTATGCGTTCCTTCTTTGCGTTTGTGGCTTAAAACCAAAGTCTCTCCTGGGCATACTACGTACAGGAGAGGCTTTTTTTATGAGAATGGGAAGGGGGAGGGATTGGCTTGATTAAGACATATTTCTACAACCATTCCAGTCAGGAAATGCTCCACGATGTGGACTTGAATAAAATCGACGAATTTCTTCATTCCAGTGAAGATTTGCTCTGGATTGATTTGTTTAATACAAGCAATCAAGAGTTGCATTATGTGGCCAAACTGTTCAACTTTCACCCGCTGGCTATTGAAGACTGTCTACAGCACAGCCCTCGGGCAAAGGTAGATGATTATGAAGACTATCATTTCTTCGTATTCCACGCGTTACGCTACCATGAGGAAAGCGATAATGAGATTACAACAATCGAATTGAACGTATTTATGGGTCCGAATTACGTCGTAACGATCCACAAGCGTCCGATGCCGTCGATTGGACGAATTGCCGCCGCTTGCCTAAAAAGCAAGGAGTACATGAATCGCGGAGCGGATTATTTGCTGTATTCGATTATTGATGGGATTACGGATGAGTACTTCCCAATTCTTGATCGTATTAGTATCCGGATTGACGAAGTCGAGGACGAAATGTACGAACATGATATGGAACTGGTAACTGAAGAATTTCTTGCTCTAAAACGGACACTGATTCTCATTCGGCGCGTCATTCTGCCACAGAAGCGTGTGTTTGCCACTACGAATGGGCACTGGCTGTTTCCGATTCAAGAAGATAACATACCGTTTTATATCGATTTGAAAGATCATCTTGAACGAATCGCTGACTCGACGGAGACGTTTAAAGATCTCGTAAACAGCGCCCTTGAAACATACTATTCCATCGTCAGCGCAAAAACAACGGAAAATCTGAACATCCTAACAGCTATTTCAACAATTATGCTGCCATTGACTTTCTTGACTGGATTTTTCGGCATGAATGTACCACTTCCATTCCAGGATTCGCCTTATATGACCGTGGCTATCTTTCTTCTGTTAGCTGCACTCTCTTGGTGGATGTGGTGGTTCTTACGCAAGAAATTCATGTAAAGATCATCGTACAAAAACAGACCGTTCCAATATAGAGAAATCCAGGTGAGGTGCATATGCGCTGACCTGGATTTTTATTTTTCTATCCTCTACCTATAAGCATTGCTACACTGATTCCTACAGCAATAGCGGGTTAAAAATCAAAACAAATAGACTATTTTAGAAAGTTAAATGTTGCACGTACACAAAACTATTGAGTATAATAAAATTATAACAATCTATCAGCCGGGAGGCATGTATATGAGAAAGCCGCGAAGAACCGGACGTATTGAAAAAGTAACGGAATTGCTGTACATGATAGGTGTTTTATCACAGGAAGAACGCGACCAAATGAAAAAAACGTCAGTACGGCAGACGAAAACGTAAAAAGGAGCGGTATGCAATCGCTCCTTTTTATGTTCTATTCCAATTTCAACGCCACCAAACGGCAACCGCGCCGCCCACAAGCGATGCTAGTATGTTCACCACATCGTTTGTACACCATGCGTACCCTTTTATTACGCAGGTCGGCTGACCACAATGCTCCGAGCGCTCCGTCTCCTTCCCGCATACTTCACAACGGTACATCCGCTGCCAGACCGCGCCGATTGCGCTATCTGCCAGACTTCCCACCATACCGCCAAATGCTCCGGCAGCGATATACGAAAATGTCCACTCCTGCTGTATCAGCCACACAAAAAGCATCGCTAAACTCCCGATAAAAATACCTCCTGCAAGGGAAGCCAAAAGCCCCAGACCACTTACACCGCCCGACGTACCAGGCTCCACCTTGCGCCACGTAAGCACATGGCGCGGTTTTCCTTTGGCCAGCACACCGATTTCAGTAGCCCACGTATCGCTTGTCACAGCCGCTATCACGCCGATATAGAACATATACCACCCATCTGCCCCACCCCAAAAAAAGGCGCTAAGTACTGCTACAAGCCCCAGACCACCGTTCGCCATTACTTGCAACCAATCACGCGTCCCACTTTTCGCAAACAAATCTTCCACATCTTTTTTCGCCTCTTTTTTTCGGTGCGATAATAAGCTTGATGAAATAAAAAATGCAAGCAAAAGGCCGTACCATCGCATATCGCCAAGCGCATATATTAGCGTTCCAAGCAACACTGCAGCGACCGCTCCGCTGGTCGAAAGCGACCGTTTAACATATGCCGCTCCTGCGATGAATAAGCTACCGGCACATCCGATTAAAAAATCCATCTCCCGTCTCCTCCTTATGATATTCTTTTCTTATGAAATAGAACTTGCTATAATGAATCAGTATCCCATGGTGGACAACCTAATGAAAAAAAAGGAGGAATCTTCATGGCTTTTGAAAACAAAGTAGTTGACGTATTCGTAGAAATTCCAGCTGGAAGCCAGAATAAATACGAATTCGATAAAGAAGCAGGCGTATTCCGTCTGGACCGCGTACTTTTCGCCCCTATGCATTATCCGACCGAGTACGGTTATTTGGAAAACACGTTGGCACTCGATGGCGACCCGCTAGATGCGCTTGTGCTGACTACATTCCCGACTTTTCCGGGCTGCGTTATCTCTACCCGCATTATCGGCGTGCTCGTTATGTCCGATGACAAGGGCCAAGACGAAAAATTACTAGGCGTGCCGGTTGATGATCCACGCTGGAACGATGTAAAATCCTTAGACGATATTCCTGCGCACATCACAAAAGAAATCTCGTATTTCTTCGAGCGCTACAAAGATCTTGAAAACAAAGAAACGAAAATCGAAGGCTGGGAAGGCGCAGAAAAAGCAGCCCAACTTATCGAGGAATGCATCCAACGCTACGCGGAAACAAAGTAATTCCGACCGCATAACTGTACATACGTAAAACCTCCCAAAGCGGGAGGTTTTTCTTCTTATTTGTCTTTTCTGCCTATTCTAAAATGTCGTGTACCGCTCTCAACTTGCGGATACCTTCTTTGCAAACTCCATAGGGAAGCCATGAGCAACCGGCACACAGTTCCTCCAAGTCATCAGGTTCCACCATATTGGCCGTACGACGGACAAGCCATCTTTTACGGTATGTTGCATCGGTCTCCAATTCAAGATGGTGGATAACCCTTGCATCCATTTGTTTCACATGCATATCCGAAGCTTCGTCAGCTTCGCACCTCGTCTCTCCCTGATGCGGACAAGCATTGCACACCTCATCAAAACCAATTGTTATCTCTAGCCAAATATCGCTTTCCGGATCTCGGATTTGCTCGACAATTTCACTCATTTTTTCCACAAATGAAGGGCTATATCCCATGCCTTGAAAGCCATGCACGCACAGCAAATGGTGGCCGCGCAGTTTTCTAATCTCCACTCTCATGCCCTCCTCATGCTTTGTATATGATTCATAGTATCCTATTACTTTATCATGCAACTCTTATTTTCGCACGATTTTATACGAGTCATTCGATGCTGTATACATCTGATTTGATCAATCGACAAATGTTTATGATGGGAGGTAAGAAAAGAAGGAAGGGCGGTAGGTGGGAGCGGTCGGAAAAAGACACGCTGCCCTTTCTTCTACCGGATCGCAGGGCGCATCCACCCTCTTCTTTTTTCCGAATCTCCTACCTCCAACCACACTCCACTGTCAAAATATCAAGTGTAATTTATATAAAATCTATACTTTCATAATTCTTTAACGAGTCAGTCACACAAAACGGCTTTACATCTGTGCGGCAACTTGGTAGAATTAAAAATAAAGATTCGAGCTAAAACCGAACATTAACAAAGAAAAATAAAAAAATGTTAAGTTTTTAACTCTAAAACGCTTGACTCCTTTATTTTAACATGGTAAATTAATCTCAGACAACAAACAATATTCATAATAGCGAAGACGGAGAGAGATTGCAGACGCGATTCCCCAGAGAGCCGGTGGTTGCTGCGAACCGGTGAATCCCCTGCTTTTTGAGCGCTCCCGAGCTGTCAGGCTGAACCGGAAGAAGTAGGCCTGAACGGAAGCCCCGTTACGGGCAACGGTCCGCTCGATTAGGACCGGTAGAGGCCGCTGTTGCGAGACAGTGGCGAATGAGGGTGGTACCGCGAAATCAAGCCTTTCGTCCCTCACTGCAAGATACAAGAATGCAGTGAGCACGAAGGGCTTTTTTATTACCAAAAAATATATTTCAGGGGAAAAGGCGCCAAGCGCCGCGGAGGTGTAGATTACATGTTTAAAGTATTAGTTAGCGACCCATTGAGCGAATTCGGAATTCAGAAACTATTGGATGCAGAAGATGTTCAGGTAGACCGCAAAACCGGTCTTTCCGAAGCAGAATTAATTAGTATTATCGGAGAGTACGATGCATTGCTCGTACGTAGCCAAACGAAAGTAACGCCTGCTGTCATCGAAGCTGGCAAAAAATTAAAAGCAATCGGACGTGCTGGTGTCGGCGTGGACAATATCGACCTGACCGCTGCCACTAATGCAGGTATTGTTGTTATTAATGCTCCAGACGGAAATACGATTTCTACTGCTGAACATTCTTTTGCAATGATTATGGGACTTGCTCGCCGCATTCCGCCGGCATACAAAAAGCTCATGGATGGCGAATGGGACCGCAAATCATTCACAGGCGTGGAATTGAATAATAAAGTGCTTGGTGTTGTTGGCTTAGGACGTATCGGCGCCGAAGTCGCCAAGCGTGCCAAAGCGTTCAATATGACAGTTATCGCCTACGATCCGTTCTTGACTCAGGAACGCGCCGACAAGCTGGGTGTAAAATTCGGTACACTCGAAGATGTCGTAAAACAAGCGGACTTCATTACCGTGCATACACCGCTTACAAAAGATACGAAATATATCATTAACACAAAAGAGTTTGAAAAAATGAAGGATGGCGTACGCATCGTTAACTGTGCACGCGGCGGCATCATCAATGAAAAAGCGTTGTACGAAGCGATTATAAGCGGAAAAGTAGCTGGCGCTGCACTCGATGTTTTTGAAGAGGAGCCGCCATTGGATAACCCGCTTCTGAAGTTGCCGCAAGTCATCGCAACACCGCATCTTGGTGCTTCCACCATAGAAGCGCAGGAAAACGTGGCGATCGACGTATCTGAAGAAATCCTGCACATTCTGCATGATGAGCCGTTCAAAAACGCGGTCAACCTGCCATCTATCCCGGCTACTGTTCTGGAAAAAGTAAAACCATACTTCGAGCTAAACGAAAAACTTGGATCTTTTATCGCACAAATCGCAGTAGGCGGCCTGAAAGAAGTAATCGTAACTTATTCCGGCGAGCTGAATGATTTCGACACAGCAGCACTGACCCGTACGACGCTGAAAGGCATCCTTGCCTACCATCTGGGTGCAGCAGCTAACTATGTCAACGCTCCGACTCTGGCGAAAAACCGTGATATTCATGTGACAGAACAGAAATCCACGTACGGTGGCGGATTCAATAACCTGGTTACCGTTACATTGAAAACAAACCAGGAAGAAAGAACAGTCGCCGGTACACTGTTGAACGGCTATGGCCCGCGCATTGTAAAAATTGACGGCTATTCCATCGACCTGGTACCACAGGGCAACCTGCTGCTTGTACACCATAATGACCGTCCAGGCGCCATTGGCCGTGTAGGTACTCTTCTCGGCAATAACGACGTAAACATCGCAACGATGCAAGTAGGTCGTCGTGATATTGGCGGTCAAGCGATTATGCTTCTGACTGTAGATAAAGAAGTGAACCCTGATGTACTCGATACGCTGGGCGAGCTAAATGAAATCAAAAGCGTAACACAAATCGAACTGTAGAACTTAATTGTTTATCCCCCTTTCTTCACGTAAGAAGAAAGGGGAATTTTATTATGTATCATGTAAACTATTATTCTGCTAACAAGCGTTCAATGTCTTTTACAATGTTTTTCGGATTGGTGGTAGGCGCATATCGCTTTACAACGTTCCCCTTTTTATTTACTAAAAACTTCGTGAAATTCCATTTTACTTCTTTGGAGAGAAGACCTGGTGCACTTTTTGTTAAATATTGAAACAACGGATGAGCATTTGACCCTTTGACATCGGTTTTCGCAAACATTGGGAACGTAACACCGTAATTAACCTCGCAGAATTGCTCGATTTCCTCATTTGTTCCCGGCTCCTGTCCCATAAACTGATTACTCGGAAATCCTAGTACTTCCAAACCTTGATCATGGTATGTTTCATATAACTCCTGCAAGTCTTTATATTGTGGTGTAAAGCCACATTTGCTAGCTGTATTTACAATCAACAGCACATGCCCCTTATATTCCGACAGCCTCTTGTCTGCTCCACGAATGGTTTTTGCTTCGTATGTATACACGCTCATATTCATTCCCCTTTCATGTTTTCTTCTATCCATATTACTTTACCCCGACGTAGGCCTTTCCCTCTACTCTCATCCCAATTTCAAGAAAAAGACGCGCAGGCTTTTACCGCCTGCGCGCCCTCCCGCTCTGTTTTTACAGAATGGTCAGAATGTATGTCATGTCGTCAAGGATATAATCAGCCTGCAACTCTTCAAACTTGGCACGTGCTTCCTGCCCAGTCAAACCGGTTAGCGTAGCCGCAAACTTGCAGCCGATGCTGCGTGCAGCCATGTAGTCGGCCACCGAATCTCCTACAACAAGGACTTCTTCACCGTTCTCGATCGGCAGCGGCAAACTGAAGCATTCATCATCATGGCAATCCATACCAAGCATTCCCTTGATGTAGCAGTATGGCTGTGGCTTGGCGAGCGGTGCACGCTCCGGATAACGTTTCTCCGTATCCAACACATCGCTCGCAGTTACGATACGGTTCGGGTTAAAATATTGCAGCAGCCCCATCGCCTTTAGCGGCTCTATCGTTTCGATGCGTGGACGTCCCGTACCAATACCAAGGTCATAGCCGCGATTTTTCAGCTCAGCCAACACTTCGGCCATTTTGGCTGGCTCAACAATCGGAATCTCATCGTCTAGGAAACCTTTCTTTCCTTCCTGATATGAGGGACGACCAATTGAATCAGCTACCAAGCGATCACCGAGATACCACTCCTGGAATGTCTCCTGGCACAGATCCCACAGTTCACTGTTACGCGAGAAAATATCCGTCTCGATGCCTGTCTTCTCCCGTACAATCTCGTTTAGATATACAAGCAACGCTTGCTTCTCTACTGTACTTTTCTCGAAGTCGGCCACGAATGCGGCATAATCGACTGTAAAATCTACACCTTGCGCCAATTTTTTTACTTTTGCAATTGCTTCGCGGTGAATTTGCGATGTAAGAATCGCTCGAACCTCTTCTGGCTTCGTCTTGTGTAATTCAGTCAACAGAAGCACCAGTTGATAAGAGAATGCTAGGTATACCATATCCCAGTTGGCGTTAATTCCTCGCGTCTTAACGAAATCCAACACATTATCATCGGCGAAAACTTCGGCACGTACACGACGAATCGTCTCCTCTTGTGGCGCCGGTTCAAATGTATCACCGCCAATGCCTACATATTTAGGGCTGTACAGCATCTCCCACACCGTTAGTGCCGAAGCGTCAAAATAACGCTCCTCACTTAGTAAAACTCCGTCTACGTCAAATAAAATTGTACGAAACATTCCTCTTCTCCAGCTCCTCCGACTAGTGTAATCTGTGATTGAATGATGTTCGAACTTAACACGAACATTTTATCATACTTTAGGTTAAATAATCGTCTTTTTCCGTAAATTTCGTCATTCGAAAAGTATGGTAAAATAAAGGGAAAGGAGGCGAAGGAAATGGAGTTGCAATCCTTACATAACAAGGTCGCACTCATTACGGGCGCAAGCAAAGGAATTGGACGCGCCATGAGCACATTGTTCGCAGAAAAGGGAGCTACGGTCTACGCTGTTGCCCGAAGTGCGGCGTTGCTCAAAGAGCTCGCAGACGAAGCAAATGGCAAAAAGGGCCGTATTCTTCCCGCCCCATGTGACGTCTCAGACGCGGAGGCAGTCGAGAGTCTTATCGGGCAAGTCATACGCGAGGAAGAACATATCGATGTGCTTATCAATAATGCGGGTCTTGGCCATTTCGGGATGATTCACGAACTAACGGAAGCACAATGGGATGAGATGATGAACGTCAACCTGAAAGGCGTATTCCTCTGCACAAAATACACTGCGCCACACATGATAAAGCGAAAAAGCGGCCATATTATCAATATTTCGAGTGTCGCAGGGACGGTTACATTCCCGGGCGGCGGCGGATACTGTGCATCAAAATTCGGTCTGATGGCCTTCAACGATGTATTAACACAAGAGCTAAAACCGCACAATGTCAAAGTATCCGTTATCTGCCCCGGTTCGGTACAGACACATTTCAGCCAGGGCGAACCGAAAGACTATGCACTGCGACCAGAAGAAGTAGCGTATATGGCCTATCAAATGGCGGCGGCGCCAGAGCATATCATTATGAACCAACTGATTATGCGTCCAGTCGTGCCACAGCAACTGCAAAAATAAACCAATAAGGAAAGCTAGAGGGAACACTATGAAGAAAAAAGGTATTCTACTGACAACACTTGCCCTTGCGGCAATTATAGGAACAACAACCGCTTGCTCTGCTCAGGGAAAAGCGCAGCAAAATCCACCTGCTACAGAAGAAGCAAAGCAATCTGCCAAGCAATGGGACAAGCCACCGGCTATGCAGATTGATCAGAATAAAACATATATTGCTCATGTAGAGACGAACAAAGGAAAATTCTCTATTGAACTGTTTGCAAAAGATGCGCCAAAGACAGTCAACAACTTCGTATTCCTTTCACGGGAGAAATTTTATGATGGTATTGTCTTCCACCGGATTGTGAAAAATTTCATGATTCAGGCAGGTGATCCACTTGCCAAAGGCAGTGTACAAAAATTAAAAGATAACCCGCAAATTGGCTCAGGTAGTCCCGGATACAGATTTGAAGATGAGCTATCTTCCAAGTATAAATACGAAAAAGGGATTGTTGCGATGGCCAATTCAGGATCTAACACAAACGGAAGTCAGTTCTTTATTGGAAATGGATCTGATGTAGAAAATTTGAACTCTCAGCCTAACTACACCATCTTCGGAAAAATAGTAGACGGAATGGATACTGTAGACAAAATTTCTAATACTCCTGTTGGACCAAGCATGGCAGGAGAACTTAGCTTCCCGGAAGAAGATACATTTATTAAAACAATTACGATTGAAGAAAAATAGATAAGTAGGAAAAGATGGAGATAGACGTTGGAAATGCTCTGCGATCTAGCCTGAAAAAGGTGCTAGATTCTTTTTCCAACGTCATGTCCCCTTCTACTGTTCTTACTTCGAATCAAAAAACTACCTGCTTCCGCTACTGCTTCTGTTTTATAATCGCAACCGTGCAACGCGATACACAAATTAGCTTATCTTCCTCATCCACAATTTTTATATCCCACACCATTGTAGTTCGCCCTTTATGCAACGGAGTAGCGATAGCGGTTACGATACCATCCTGTTTGCCTCGGATATGATTAGCATTAATCTCAAGTCCAACTGCCATCTCATTCTCTTGGTCGATAAGATTCCACGTTCCCATGCTGGCTACCGTCTCAGCTAACACGACGGAAGCGCCTCCATGCAGTCGCCCAAATGGCTGGTGCGTGTTCGCGTTCACTGGCATCGTTGCTGTTACTCGCTCCGGTGTCATCTCCCCCATCTCAATACCTAACGGCCCCATGATCGTATCTTTTAGATCCTTTATCTGCATTTCATAATCTCCCCCCATTACTTTATTGCAAGCCGAGGCGGCTTAGCATATCTTTCAACACGTTAGCTTCTTCTTGCGTAAAATCGGCTAAAATCATACGGTTAATGTCTTCCATCTCTTTTTTAAGCTTTTTCTCTAGCGTGCGCCCCTTTTCAGTAATATAGATACGGTTCATCCGTCGATCTCTCGAATCCGGACGCCTTTCTACTAATTCGCTATGAGTAAGTCGGTCCAATAGGCCGGTTATTGTCGCTGAATCCAACCGTAGCCGCTCGCCTAGCTCCGCCCCGGGCTGTCCGTCCTTCTCCCATAATAGATGCAGCAGAGCATACTGTACCGGAGTCACACCGTGTCGTTGCAACCCAGCCTTACTTATCTGATAGACACGCTGATGAGCTTTGCCGATTAAGAATACAACACAATCTTCAAGCACCTCCTCAAGCCTCCTTTTTCATTCTATTCTGAACATAACACAAAAAAAGTATCTTGTATACAATTAACTTGTGTAGAAAATAAGAATCATTCACGAGCGGCCTTGCTCGGTCTTTTTCCACTAAATAAAGGGCCTATCGTATACGGATGCTGTTTCCGAAACGAAAGACCCTTGCTCTTATTCTTGTTCTGTCTCACCCGGTAACCATACCGTGAATTTCGTGCCTTCGCCTACCCTGCTATCTACAGCAATTGTTCCATGATGCAACGTTACGAGTTCTTTAACAATAGCCAGACCAAGACCTGTACCCATTTCTTTACGGGAGCGTACCCGATCAGCTTTGAAAAATCGTTCCCAGATAAGCTCGACATCATGCTCAGAAATGCCGACACCGGTATCTTCTACACATACCTCTATGCCGCCGGATTTCTCCCAAGCCCGTAAAGTAACAGACCCTTGCTCAGTAAACTTCAGCGCATTGTTCACGAGATTGATGAAAATCTGCTCAATACGATGAGGATCAGCGATAATCGCAGGGAGCGGAACCACTACATCCAGATGCAGCTCCAGATTCCGCTTGGCCGCTTCTTCCTTAAACATAAAGACGATTCGGCGCAAAAACGAATCCATATCAATTGGTCGCTTCACTAGATTTACTTCATGCTTCTCAAGACGTACCAACTCAAGCAAATCATTGACGAGCCGACTCATATGCATTGTCTCTTTGTACATTACATCGTAGTACTTTTGACGTGACATTTCATCAACGACCAGTCCGTCCTGCAGCGCTTCCAAAAATCCTTGCATCGCGGTAAGCGGTGTTCTTAGCTCATGAGATACGTTGGCAAAAAAGTCCTGACGGGTTTTTTCGAAATCGGTTCGCTCCGTTTCTATATGATCAAGCGTGCTGGCCATTCGATTGATTGTCCGTGCCAGGTCACCGATTTCATCCTCCGTCTCTACGATAACACGCTGTTTATAATTGCCTCGTTCGATTTGCAACGCAACATCATCAATTCGCTTTAACGGTCGGGAAATCGTCCAGGAGAGATAGGATACCATCGCTGTACACAGTAAAATGCCGAACAATGTCGCCCACACGATCATCTCCCGCATATTTCCAACCGTCTCTTCAATGCCTTCTACCGGTGCATGTAATACAATACCGCCGAACACTTCATCTTTTTGCCCCCACGGCACGACTACTGACATCATCGGCTTGGTCAGACCCTCGAACTTCAAATCCTGCACAACGTCCTTGCCCTGCATAACCTGCTCTACGATAGAGCGCGCTACAGACTTGCCGATAAATACTTCATCCTGCGTCGAAGTGGAAATAATCTGCCCCTGTCGATTGAACACCCAGATGCGGGTGTCGAACGTCTGGTCAAGAAATGCCAACATCGCCGCTGTCTGATCTGCCTGTACAGGGTAATTCTGAATAGCCAGATTTACTTTTTTCGCTTTGCGTAGCAATTCTTCCTTCGTACCATCATATATATAGTTCTTGGCCAGCACAGACATGGAGAGGCCAAGTGCCCCAAGCCCAAGCAACACCGTTACCATGTAACTAAGCAAAAGCTTGCGGAAAATACTTTTACTAACTCCAAACCAGTCTTTCACTACGCGGAGCACGATGCTTCCACCTCGAACTTATAACCGACACCCCATACAGTATGGATGCACTCATAAGGGAGCTGCGCCAAGTGCTGACGGATTTTTTTGACATGCACATCCACTGTACGAATATCACCGAAAAAGTCATAACCCCATATTTGTTCCAATAATTGCTCCCTGGTAAATACGCTGCCCTGCGAACGAGCAAGAAATACGAGCAAGTCAAATTCTTTGGGACGGAATTGTACTTTTTCGCCCGCTATCGTCACCTGACGTCCCTGTAAATCAATATGAAGGTCCTGGAACTGCAAGGCATTGTTTGGCGTCGTGTCCTTCTCTTCTGCCGAGCGCGGTTGCATTCGGCGGAAAATCGCTTTAATCCGTGCAACAAGCTCCCGTGGGCTAAATGGCTTGGTCACATAATCATCCGCTCCAAGCTCAAGCCCAAGCACCCGGTCAAACTCTTCTCCTTTTGCGGATAACATAATAATAGGTGTGTCCATTATCTTACGAATTTCCCGGCATGCCTCGTATCCATCCATTTTTGGCATCATCACATCAAGAATGATCGCGTCCGGCTTCTCCTCCTCCGCAAGCCGTACCGCTTCTTCCCCGTTATGCGCTTCTACTAAATCAATTTGCTGCTGAGCGAAATACAAGCGAATGATTTCTAGCACATTCACATCATCGTCAGCAACAAGTACCTTTGTTCCGTTCACGCTATCTTCCTCCTCCATTCCGTACGCGCATCGAATACGGAATACAGCTTTGCAAGCCTTGTCTTCTTCTCTACCCGTTAGTATACCATATTTTTTGCGCACGTTTTGCAAGTCTGGAATGTCTATCTATAGTATTCGTGAACAGAAAGAGATCCGCGTCCGGGATGAAGGACTGAATTTTTTTTGCCCATTAAAATAACCGGTACAAATGTACCGGTTATTCTAGGAAGAAGAAGCGTGAAGCTTATATTATTTTTTTAGTTATTAATATTTTAAGTAATTGGTTGGTCTTCTTATGCTATAGACGGTAGGGTTTTGCTGTGGTATCGTACAGGCGTTTTGCTCGTTTATTGGTCTTTTGATGTCATTTCATTTCCTTCATCACATAAGCAGCATACCGTCCGTTTAAGGCTTTCGTTCACCTCCTGATGCTTTTACTTTACAGTAGAATTGTAACCATATCGTGTCATAGCTGAGAACTTTTTTTGATAAAAATATGATCAATTTGTGTTCTTGTCGGCGATCCACTGTTTTACACGCTCTTCAAGCTCGTGTTCGTCTATACCGAGATGTTTTTTCAAATAGTTATCTGTCAGCCTCTTTGTGACCTTTTTCCACTTGTAAGTTGCATGCTCACCTTCGGAGGGGATATCATCTTTAATCGCAAACCATGGCGTATTGCTGTATGATGCAACCAACTTCTGCAATGTATCTTCTCCATACCTTTCTACAATGTAGCGTACCGTATCGTGGGAGAATGCATATTCTTGCTGCTGTTTACGGCCACTGACGCCAAATCCGTTCTCACCTAGACGCTCACTGGCGGTCAGCCTGGACAAATCAATTTCACGCAGGCGGCGCTGTCCAAAATCCCCGTCAAAAACGTATGACATATCATCATTACTATAGTACATCGCCATCCCTTCCATTAACCAGACGGGTACATATGGAGGCAATTGCGGAAATTGATAAAGGTGTACGATTTCATGCTTTACTGTTGTATATACCGAACCATCCTGTGACGAGCCCTGTAGCGCTTCGAAATTCAAAGAAATGAACTGGTTTGTTACCTTATAACCGGCGGCATTGAGGAAATATTGGCCTGAAGCCGTTGCGACCGTATGTCCACCCTGCCATAAGTGTTCTTCAGGGTACACGAGAACAGGATAAGGAGGATTGCCCTTGAGCTTCAATCGCTTGCCCATTTCTTCGTAAGCTTGTTCTGTCTCTTCCATAATAACAGGCATATCATCTTCGTTTTTATCATGGTAAAGAAACAGAAAATTCTCTGTTTTTTTTGTTTTTGTCTCCCCCATCTCAAAAAGCGCAGGCGAACCGATTTGCGTATAATTAGTAATTTTCCATGTACCCTGCTTTGTCTGTCTTACGTCAAAAGAGCGTTCCACCTTATACCATTCATCCTTTTTTCCGTCCCGGTACCGATACTTCACTTCTGTTTTGAGATCGTTTAGTGAACGTTCAGCACCATTCTGGATGAGCTGACCGGCTCCTTTCAGTTTCACCTGTACATCCGATATTGGAGCCATGGCCAGTCTTCGTGCCATACCTTCCTGTCCATTGCTTTCCATTATGTTATTCATTTGCTGCGGATTTTGACTTCCTACCGCCTTTGACCAAACGTCCAGCGTTTGTTGGGCCTGGCGATGTGCTTCCCCTCTTGCCGATTTTTCACTAAGCACATCCAGCTTATCTTCTGCAAATACGGAAGAAATCCACTCGTTCTCTTGAAGGTCGTGTACAATGCCTGCAAGTACGGCCCGTGGGTTCTCTTCTTTATTTATCGTGAAAAAGCCGCTTAAGAGGAGAAGCAACAAAAGAGAGAGCAGTCCGAGTTTTCCCAGTGCTTTCATTCGTTCGCATTCACCTCTGATTATTATATGTCTTCCATCTTCATTACCACACACCTGGCAAGCAAAACGCAAGTTGGCATATCTTCTATAAGAAGGTAAAATGAAGGGAAAAGTCGATATACAGGAGGGAAAACAGTGGAAGCTTCATTAGAGATCATTGTTCGTTCTACAGAAATTGATGTAAATGGCCATGTCAATAACGCCAAATATCTAGAATACCTGGAATGGGGACGTGAAGAATGGTATGAACAGGCGAACCTCCCGTATGATACATTTCTTGAGCTTGGCATTCAAACCGTTACTGTGAATATTACGATCAATTATCGCAAAGAATGTGTGCAGAATGATCGGCTTATTATTACAACCAAACCAGAAAGGCTTGGTAGAACAAGCTATACGTTAAAACAGGAAATCTACAACCAGCGGAACGAACTGGTGGCGGACGCACTCGTAACAAGCGTAACGATGGATAGCAGTACACGTACGAGCCGTCCTGTCCCGGCGGAGTTGGCTCGCTTATTTGCCCATCTGGCTTCATAATAAAAACAGGAGGGGGCTGATCCAACAGGAATATATAAAGTAACCTGTTGGATCAGCCCCCTTTTCTTTTTGATTATGTAAGAAGCCCTAACCTGGTCAATTCCACTTCCATTTCTACCTTTACGTCGATTTGCGGATATTGTTTATCCCACCATGCCTGGCTGAAACCAGGATGTATGTTCCTAGCCTTTAAATAACTTCCTAAACCAAGTGCATCTGAACGGGCTTTTTGCAAAATGGCAACCGTTTCTCTAGCATCCTGTTCCAAAGATCGAGCTACTTTCTTCTCTAACTCCTGCAAATGTTCTTTCGTTCGAATTTGTTCTCCCTTGTATTCCAATACCTGCCCCTTTACTTTCCCCTTTATGTGTATGGTTATTTCTTGCGTCTTGGAGTTGTAGGACGCCCTTCTTGTGCGGGAATTTTTCACGAAAGATAATGTAAGCGTTGTCCGTTTATCCAATATGAAAGTAATGTCCTCCCGATAGTCTACGTTGTTCAATATCGCAAACATAGGTAAAAGCCTGGAAGGAAGCTTCCCCGTCATCCTCGAATGGTTAAACAATGCCATCCCGTCCAGCAGTACCCCCTCTTTTTTCCTGACGATATACGGAACTGCAACGGCACGCCCTGGCGTTTCCATATCCCGGATGACACTACCTAGACGAAACATACCCGTTCCGCGCAATTTCTCTTCCTGCTGCAATACGTTATATAAATACAAACCATTCCATTGTTTGTTTTTTCCATCTACTTTAAGTGCATCATATGCCTTTCCTTTCACGACACCAACAAATATCATAGAGCCGATACTCGGATCACGATAAATGGGATGCAGGGCGGATGCAATGCCATGGCGTGCCGTCTCTTCTCCGAATATAACAACTTTAAGCTGACCAGGTTCAGCTCTTCTTCCAGAAAGATAGCTTAGCTTTTTGCGCGCTTCCTTGCCGCTATGGGCCGCGACGGTCATCACCTGAGAGGATGCCCTGCCTTCGGGTTGTATCGCGGGCATTATGCATGTAATTCTCATTGTATGTTGATCGATTTCATCATACCCAGCGGTCAAAAACAAGCCCAGCTCGTCAAGTACCTTTCTGTCTCCCTCAGCACAACCGCCAAGCAGGATGCACCCTGCTAACAATGCCATTCGAAATAAAGCTTTCATGCTTTCGCCCCCTTTCTGCGTTTTATGAATGAAAGTATGACGAGAATCAGCGTGACAGCAGTCGTTAGATAAAGCCAGGAGGTGCCGATATACGATAGTCCCTGATCGATATCAAGAAAGCGTCCCGGTATTAGGACGAGAGCGATAAAGGCGAGCAATGTCAAAACATGCGGTCTGCAAAGGAATGAATTCTTCCATATGTGTTGAATGCCTTTTCCACCTATAAGGATAAACCCTGCCGCCGATTGAAGGACAAGCAAGCCCCATGTACTAACACCGATAATCTCGACACGCTCAATAAAAGGTAGCTGCACCAACCGGAACATATCCATAGTAGGATAGGATTGGTATTTTAACATTTCACTTCCGTACAATCCTGTCGCTCCAATAACGATGGCAAGGTAAATAAATGTAGTGAACCAATGCCCAAGCGATGTGTATAACAGCACTTGTTTTCTGCGAGTGATAAGAGGATAGAAGAAAAATGCAATTTCAAAGCCGAAATAGTCCAGCGCCATATGCTTAATCGCTTGAACATGCTCGCTTATACTATGATGAAAAAGCGGCAGCATAAACTCCCACTGAAAATGTGCATAAGAATAAACGAGAAACACCGTAAGCCAGATCGTTGAGAAAAAGACAATGACACTAAAACGGACAAGTAAAGAAATCCCTCCTCGCAACAACAAATAACACGGACACAGAAAAAGCAGAAACAAATAAGGCAATGGTGTTACCGGAAAAATAAAATCCTGAAGCACACCGATAAAATCACGGAGCAAAAATACGCCAAGCAGAAAATAGTACATCCCGATAAGCAAGGAAATAAGAATACTCAGTATCTTACCAAATAGCATACTTTTGACCTGAAGAAGATCCATATCTTCATACTTTCTCAGTACATAAAATATTAGCACTATCATCAACTGAATAAGAATCGCACATATAATGATGGATATCCAGCCTTCATTCCCTACGTCTTCGGCCAAAATACGCGGTGCACGTAAAATTCCGACACCGACTTGCATCGTATTCACGAGGAAGAATAAGTAAAACGGATCAATTGAAAACTCACCTTCATATATGCCTCGGCTTTTTTCCATATATAATCTCCTTCAAGTGGGCTTCCTGCCGTTACGCCTCTCTTCTTGACGCTGTACATCCTCCGACCTAGATAACGTAGAACGAGAGACGAAGAGTTGAAACGGAAAGCGGATGACACTATCCTTCCAGTCAGCTACCCGAATAGGTACAAGCGGAGACAGATAGGGTGCCCCCAGAGAACGCATTTCCAGCAAATGCAGAGTTATGAGCGCAAATCCGATAACAATACCGACAAACCCGAAAAAACCAGCCAGAAGAATAAACGCATAACGAATAGTACGCACGGCATTCGCCATCAAGTAGGACGGAATAACAAACGAGGCTATCGCTGATAACGCCACGGCAATAATGAGAACGTTGCTCGTAAATCCTGCCGTAACAGCTGCCTGGCCAATAACGATACCACCTACGATACCGATCGTCTGACCGATTTTGGTTGGCAGACGCACACCGGCCTCCCGCAGAAACTCGATCGTAACCTCCATAATCATAGCTTCGTACAACGGAGGGAATGGGACTTTTGATCGCGTTTCCAGCAGGGTAACAAGCATATCGCTTGGAATCATCTGATAATGGAACGTCGTAATAGCTACATAAATCGCAGTGAAGAATAAGGCAGCAAACAAACCCACCATACGTAAAGAACGCAACAAAGATCCTGGCATCCAGCGATTATAATAATCATCAGGTGACTGCAAGAACTCCCAGAATGTGCTAGGCGTGATCCATACATATGGCGAACCATCCAACATGACGATGACTTTGCCATCCAACAATGCCGAAACGGTTTTTTGCGGCTGCGTAGTAGATACGAAATTCGGAAAAGGCGAATATGGATTGTCTTCTATGAACTCGGCCAATTCGGCGATATCAGTCAAGCCATCAATCTGTACAAGAGCAAGGCGCCGCTTCATTTCAACTATATTGTCTGGACTGGCAATCCCATCTAACCACAATAATCCTGCCATCGTATGCGTTCGTTTTCCAACAAAAGAAATATCCAAACGTAAATCGATCGTTTTAATACGTTTACGCACAATCCCTACATTTGTCATCAATGATTCTATGAAATTCTCCTGTGGACCAAAAATGGTCGTCTCGTTTTCAGACGGAGAAACCGAGCGCTCAGGCGCGCGGAATACATTAACCGCAATGGGCATTCCTTCATCATGAAGCACAATCGCCCATCCTTGCAGCAATTTGGCTACACAGCCTTCAACGTCGTCTATCTGCTTCACCTCACCACCGTTCAGCCTCTCTATCATCGATGCCTTATTGCGGTCACTAGAGGATGCGGTCAACGGTTGAATGATATACGTATCTACGAACTCTGGAGAAATAATCGTACTAATGTAGCAACAAATCACGGAATCAAGCCGTCGGTATGTAAAATCCTCCATCCGGCACAAAGAAGATAAGCATGCAAAGTCAGCCTCGGCTCCTTGTCCCATTTTCTTAAGAGTATGAGTTACCGCCTCTGAAGGCGGATTCGCATGTTCACTATACGGATAGACTCGACGCTGAAAGATTCTCCGAATCAATTGAAGCATACCATCCCCTCCTTATGGCTCCTCTTACTTAGCTTGGATGATCCGGCAAAAATTATCCCTGTTCATTAAAACAGCCGACCCCGGACGGGATCGGCTGCGTTCTTTTACTTTTTCTTAGAAGGCTTTTTGGCTTTTATGTTCTGTTTCTTCTTAGATGGGGGACGGAAAGATCGTTCCTTAGGTGGTACAAGCTCACCACGGAATAGCATCCGTTCCGGCATTTCAATATGAAGCTGTTGGGTAAGCTTACCTGCCATAAACTTCTCTTTTGGTTCCAAAAGCGTAACTGCCATGCCACCTTTTCCCGCACGACCAGTGCGGCCCACGCGATGGATATATCCATCCGTATCGAACGGCAAATCAAAGTTAATTACATGTGTCACATCGTCAATATCAAGCCCCCGTGCCAGCAGATCTGTGGTGACAAGACACTGGATTTCGCCTTTGCGAATCTTGTTCATGGCTTGCTCACGTTCCGCCTTTTTCGTTTCGCTGTGAATGCCAGCGATAGACACTTCCTTGGCAGCAAGCCAGCTTGCAATATCGCCTACCAGATGCAGCTTCTTCACGAAAATCAAGGCACGCTCCGGCTGCAGCGCCTGCAGCAACCGGCGTAGTGTTTCGAATTTTTCCCGCTCAGGTGTTACGATGAAATAGTGTTCAATAAGCTCAGGTAAGCGGGATTCCCCTTGGATTTTGATGATTTTCGGCTCTTCTTCCGACCACTTTCTGCCCCATTCTTCTACCAGAGGTGAAATCGTGGCCGAGAATACAGACACTTTTCTTGAACGCGGTGTACGTTGTACGACTGCTTCTACTTCACGGATGATGCCTGATTCAAGCATCTGGTCCGCCTCGTCAATGACAAGTCTCTTCACTTCATGGACTTTTAGCTTTTTCTTCTCGATCAGGTCATAGATGCGTCCTGGCGAACCGACGATAATATGCGGTTTTTGCTTCAGCTTTTCAATCTGACGCTTGATATCCATACCACCCATGATAATTTGAAACCGGATATCCGTCTCTCTACACAAATTCTCCAATACATGACGAATTTGTACGGTCAGTTCGCGGGTAGGTGCGAGGATAAGCGCCTGGGTTGCGGAAGAGTCCGCTTGAATTTCTTGTAGAAGCGGAAGCAGATAGGCAAGCGTCTTGCCTGTGCCTGTCTGCGATTCGCCGACCACGCTATATCCCGCTAATTGAAGCGGGATAGCTTGCTGCTGAATCGGTGTAGGGATTTTAATGTTTATCTCAGCGAGCCCTTCCAATAGAAAAGGGGCAAGCTCGCTCTCAGCAAATGTTTTCATCCGCGTTTTCCTTCCTCAGGCTGAACCGGCAACTGAATGGAGAATGTTGTCCCTTCTCCCAGCTTGCTGCGCACGCTAATCGTTCCCTGGTGGCCCTCCACAATATTTTTTACAATCGACAGCCCGAGACCTGTACCGGCGCGACCACGCGTTCGAGCTTTGTCGGCTTTATAGAAACGTTCAAATACAAACGGCAAATCCTCAGCCGGTATTCCACTTCCCGTATCTTCTATTTCAATCGTATACGTTCCACCTTTAAAGAGCGTACGGAGCGTAATCGTTCCTCCTTCACCTGTATGGCGGATGGCGTTATCAATAAGATTGGTAAGTACCTGTTCCATCCTGTCGCTGTCGAATTGGAACTCACCTTCCTCCGCTTGCCAATCCAGCTGCAAATGAATTCCCTGCTCTTTCGCTACTCCATTAAATTTTCGAATAATCTTATCTTCCAGCTGGAGCAGATTTCCTGACTGAATTTCAAGCTGGATATGCCCAGCCTCCATGCGGCCCAAATCCAGCAATTCATTAACAAGCCGAGACATGCGCAACGATTCGTCATAAATAATCTGTGCAAGCTCCTTCTTCTCTTCCTCCGACTGGGCCACATCATCAACGATTGCCTCGCTATATCCTTGTAGCATAACCAGTGGGGTACGCAGTTCATGCGATACATTGGCAAGAAAGTCCTTACGCAGCTTGTCAAGACGGCGTTCCTGCGTCATATCACGCAGAACGGCCACCGCTCCACGTACCTGCTTGTCATCATACAATGGAGCCATAACAACAGCATAAATACGTCCCTGTACCATAACATCCGCGACAACTTCTTTTTGATGCTTCAGCACTTGCTCCAGAATGGATTTCATCGACGGTGGAAGGCCTTCTCTCTCTCCTTCGCCCTGCTCGTACTTCCACGCTTTCATTAATTCATCAGCAGGCGGGTTGGTAACGATAGTACAGCCCGTATTATCGAAAGTCATGACACCATCGACCATACTGCTCAGTACACTGGCCAGCTGTTCTTTCTCACGGGACAAGGCAACAATCAAATCATTGAGACGCTTTGCCATATGATTGATTGTTGCAGCCAGATCACCAATTTCATCATTCGTGCGGATAGAAATCTGCGCGGAGAAATCTCCCTGTGCATACAAATCCGCCGCCTTCTTCATCGAACGCAACGGTTGAGTGACGCGTGACGATAGGAAAAAAGCAAAAAACGTTGACAACACGATACCGATGGCTGCCGCATAGAAAATCAATCGGGTGGTTTTATATGTCGTTTCTCGCAATTCTTCCATCGTTTGATACAAAATCAGTTCATTTTTGAGCGTCGAGGAATGGAGTGGAACGGCTACCGCGACAAACTCTTCATAATGTGGAAGAGCGCCGCCTTGCGAGATAACCGGAAAGAAATCGCGTGTTACCGCAATCCGATCATTGATCTGTGCCTGTTTAAGCACTGGATGCTTCAGAAACTCCTCCGCTTTCACCTCCGGTATGGAAGCGTCCTGCGGGGCGTTTTGACCCTGTACATAGTTGCCGAGCGAACCGGTGATAACCATGCGAGTATCATAGACATCGACAAGCTCCTTGGCAATGTTCAGCGTTTTCTCATGGTCTTTATAGCTTAGAATGACATGCGCCATATTCTGCGCCAGCTGTTTCAGATCTTCTGTACGTTGCCGTTCATAGAATCCGTCCAGAAAAGACATCAATGTCAGACTAAGCACGGTAAGCACAACGGCAACTACACCGATAATCGTAATCCAGAGCTTAATAACTACCTGGTTTAGCACTTACTTTGGCACCTCGAGTTTATATCCGATTCCCCATACGGTTGCAATCATATTGGCCGCAGCCGGAGAAATCTTATTTAACTTCTCGCGGAGGCGTTTGATGTGAGTATCCACAGTTCTAAGATCCCCGAAGAATTCATAGTGCCATACATCTTTAAGCAAATCCTCACGGGAAAATACCCGATCCGGATTGCGTGCCAAATAATACAAAAGCTCATATTCTTTCGGCGTCAAACTGACCTCTTCGCCAGATACCGTTACGCGATGTGCGTCATGATCAATAGACAGCTCCGGGAAAACAAGTACATTATGCGAACTGCTCGGCGTTGTAAGAAATGCGGTTGCAGACGAACGACGCAACAACGCTTTCACCCGAAATACGACCTCGCGTGGACTGAACGGCTTTACTACATAATCATCCGTCCCCGACTCAAAGCCCTGAACACGGTTCGCTTCCTCTCCCTTAGCGGTTAGCATAATAATGGGTGTCGCCTTCTGTTCCCGTAGCCGGGTACATACTTCGATACCATCAATACCTGGTAGCATTAAGTCAAGCAAAATTACATCATAATCGTTGGAAAGCGCCATATCTAAGGCTTTCTCTCCATCTTCTGCTTCTTCGATGATGAAATTCTCTCTTTCCAAGTACATTCTCAGTAGCCGGCGAATGCGTTCTTCGTCGTCTACTACAAGCACTTTGGCTTGCTGATCCATTTACTCTCACCTCAGTTGACATTTTCATGCAGAGACTGCTTTTCTGATTATTTTACCATTTTTAGCAGGGAATTGTGGCTATAATCGTTCAAATTATATGTTACCCAGGTTACAAAATACAAGCTTTTGTTTTAATACACAGTTTCGTGGAAACAATATAGGAGCGAAAGGAGTGAGCTTTTATGAAAAAACCGGAACAAGATATTCGCTACGACGCAGAAGGTGAAAAAATCGTTCAGCAGGAAATTATGAACGCTTACCACAGCGGTGTCATCGAAGACGATGATACGTATTCGCAGATGGGCGACAACCCGCAAAGCACTCACCGTCCAGAAAGCCGTTCTGAAAACCATACCGAGAACCTAATGCAAGATGACGAACTTGAAGAAAAAAACCCGGACGATTTCGAATAAGAGAGAAAGAAGACGCCCTGCTTAAATGATGTACAGCAGGGCGCTTTTTCTTATCCTACATCATGCATAAGAATGAAGACCTGAGATAACAAGGTTAACAAAGACAAGGTTGAACATAACAAGGATGAAGCCGATAACAGCCATCCATGCCGATTTCTTCCCTTGCCAGCCCCGCGAAAGGCGCAGATGGAGATACGCGCTATAGAATAACCATGTAATAAGCGCCCATACTTCTTTCGGATCCCATCCCCAGAAGCGGCCCCATGCTTCATGTGCCCATATCATCGCAAAAATTAAAGCGCCAAGCGTAAAAATCGGAAACCCGATAGCCACAGCCCGGTAGCTGATCTCGTCGACTAACTCCGGATCTAAATCTTGTACCCATTTGCTTACTATAGCGGAAATTCTCCGGCGGAATGCCAGTCGGGTGACACCGTACAGCAACGTACCGCCAGCCACGGACCAGATAAGCGTATTGAACTTACGCGCTGCTTGATTCCCTTTCATGAAACCCGGTGCTTCAAACCACGGCTTCATTTTATCCGTAGTCTCCAGCGTCCCATCCTTCGGCCCGACAACCGCTGGTATATGATATTTCACCTGTGATTCAACCACCTGGCCGGTCGACATCTGAAACGGAGCTTTAAACGTCGCCTGATACCCCGCCAGTTGGAAAGAGAAGACAAGAACGATGAAAGCGATAAGCGTACAGATGACCCACATAACAATTTCCAGCCAAACGGCTGATGCTGAATCTTCTTTTAAATTAACTGTCCGCAACAAATACATCAATCCACCGGCAAAGCCGACCGCAAATGCTCCTTCCCCAAGCGCCGCCGTCGACACATGAATCTGCAGCCAATAGCTTTGCAGCGCCGGAATAAGAGGCGTTACCTCACGTGGAAATACAGCGGCATAGGCGATAATGATGACGCTAAACGGCATAACAAAGGCGCCGATAAGCGGGATACGATAAATAAGATATATTCCCAAAAACGCAAGTGTCATCGCAAAGCCAAGGAATTGCATGAATTCAAACATGTTACTGGTAGGAATGTGCCCTCCTATGTACCAGCGCATCCCAATGAACACGGCATGCGCAAGAAAGCCGATGGTCGCCATCACATACGCGAAGCGGCCGAACCGTTTACCGTGCTCCTCGGGCGTGCGGTTACGGAAGCTTTTTCCTGTCACAGCAACGAAGAACAGAATGGTCGCTATACAATAAAAAATAAATGCGATGGTCAACATGGTATTGCTGAGACCGATGAGATTACTCACGATTGTTTAGCCTCCTTCTCCAATTGCGCGGCGGAGATATGATACCCGTTCGCCTCTAAAATCTTCACAACTTCATTTTTCACGCCAAACCAGTTTTTGTTCGTATGCGCGGCTACCAATAGTCTATCCCCTTCTATCTGGAACCAGATGCGGCGATGCTGCCAGTAGAAGCCCATTACAAGCCCTATCATACTGATGGCTGCCCCGAAGAAAATCACCGGAATACTATTATCTTTGCGTACCATTAAACCAGTCATGTCGACTAAGTCGGGCTTGGTGAATGTATATGTTATTGTCGGTTCTTTGCCGTCGGCCGTCAACGTATTACCTAGGAAAATCCATTGCTTCTCGCCATTCGGCGTCTTAGGTGAAACCGTATTAACGATAAACGCAGGGTTATTCGGTTCGGTCGATTTCGTAATCGGCTGCTTATTCTCATCAAGCGCAAAATCAGGAAAATACTGCAGTACCTGAACCGTTACATCATTGCTTGCTTTTACTTCTTTCGGCGGAGAAAGCAAATCCAGCTTTACACTGCCCAGTGGCTGCTTAGTAGCTGTGTCCATCAAATTTAGATTCAACGCCTGTAATTGATTTTCCTGTTCTCCTGATTGATATAGTAATAATCCTTCGTATTTTAATGGATGGTTTACTTGGATATCATGTTGCGTTACCTGCTTTAGTTTCGGTTCTGAGCCTGGAATATCAGCGTTTTCATTTTCGTAGAGTATCGCTTTCGTTTTGTACTCCTTTACGACAACGCCATCCAGATCCAGCTTTTCTGGAAATTCGTCATCCTGATAATATTCCTTGACGAACTGCACGTTTTTGACATAGTAATTCGTCTCCGGCACAGGAACGGTTTGTCCCTCTCGCACCCATACGTACTGATCGAGATAAAAACCGGGAATCAACCGCATGAGACAGCCGACTAGAAAAATAATCAATCCTATATGATTAATATAGGGACCCCAACGGCTGAATCGACCTTTCTCTCCGAGCAGGGCATTCTGTTCGCGGCGTACATGATAGCGCTTTTTTTTCAACGCTTCCTCAAGCGAAACAGCCAGCTGCTCCGCATCTTTATCGGAAGCATCAAGCTCCGTGCTAACCTTTTGAATCTGCAAAAATTTCTTATCCCGCTTTACACGTTGCTTCTTCAGTGCACGGTACAGCGGAACAACACGGTCCAGACTGCATATGACGAGTGAAATTCCAATTCCAAGCATGAGTGCGATAAACCACCAGGAAGAGTACAAATTATGAAACCCGAGCTTGTAATAAATAAGACCAAGGGTTCCATACGCTTCCGGATAGTATTGTTCCGCTGGTTTGGGTACCGGAATGTAGCGCTCCTGCGGAAAAATCGTTCCAATGGCTGACGCGATAAGCGTCAATACAATCATAATGACCGCATTCCGCACGGAAGAGAAGAAGTTCCATACGCGATCAACAATCGTTTTCTGATAGACTTGCGAGCGTCGGGCAGCCCCTTCATAACGCATGTCCAGCTTCTGATTTGCAGCCGTTCCGTCCGCCAGCGGCGCGCCGCATGATTCGCACAGTGTCGTTCCGACCGGATTTGCGTGTCCGCATTCGCATTTTACATTGTCCAACATGACCTCACCTCATATTTCTCACGGAGCAATCTGCTGCATGTTATCCTGAATCGTCTTGTATGACATCGGCCCGCCTACGATATGCTTATAGAGCGTTCCGTCCGCTTTCACAAAAAAAGTGGATGGCATTTCACCAATCTGGTATTTGCGGGTAATGTCACGCGATGGGTCCATTAACAAGGGCAGCGCATCCAGCTTATACTGACGGGCAAACGATTGGACTGGAATTTCCGATTCACCTACATTAATGGCAAGAATGATAACATCTTTGTTCGCAAACTCTTTCGATGCCTTGTTTAAGTCAGCCATTTCTTCCCGGCACGGCGGACAATATGTACCCCAAAAATTCAGCACAACCGCTTTGCCTTTTAATTGACTTAGCTGCACTTTCCCTCCGCCGACCTGTTGAGCTACAAAATCGGGCACAGTTTTTCCGACTTGCACAGTCGTTTTATCTTTAAAATAAGCGGTGTAAAATGTCCAACCGACAGCCAAAACAATTACTGCCAGCACAACCAGCCGCGTTATTTTACGTGTCCCCATACTCAGGCAACCTCCTTAGCATATACAAAAGCTGCTATTTTCATTGTCAAATCAAGGATAACTATACACATTATAACGGTTATAAAATTTAATACTGCATCTATTTTTTGAACGTTTGGTGACAGCAAATCTTCCCCGTGATTCTTGCTTTACCAGCTTGCCTTACTTTGTTTTCTATACAAACGCATAAAATATGAAGATTCATTTCAAAAAAAACAGATGCATAAATATTTATTTACATATGTATTTATTCGTTGTAGAATTGAATTTATCTTACAGCCCCACCCGGCTGATACGTTCGAAAAAGAAAAGAGGTGCACACATGATGATTCCGACAGAAATGCAGTGGAACGCTTTGCTGCAGCGTCACGCAACTGTTACAATCCATGCTAAAGGTCAGCAAGTAACGGGCGATTTATACAACGTAACGGACGAACAGGTGATTCTTATCGTACCGAGCAAGCAGGACCTGTTCGAGGTCATTTCCCGCACGGATATCGATGACATCAGTTGGTAGTGTAGTGCAGTGCATAAATATCTAGTAACAAAGAAATGGCGATTTCTAGCCATTTTTTTATGCTGTTTTTTCTTATAACGCATATAGACGAGTCACTTCTTCTGCCGTTAAAGGCCGATATCCCCCTTCAGGTACTCCCTCCAGCGTCAAAAACGCCAACCTTACACGCTTTAATCTTCTGACCGGATGCCCGACTGCTTCACACATTCTCCGTACTTGACGGTTCCGACCTTCATGAATGGTAAGTTGGATAAGTGTCGTTTTACTTTTCTCATTAAAGCGTAGCCGTACGGCGTCAGCCGGTGCTGTCATCCCGTCTTCAAGCTCAATCCCCTGTCTGAGTCGTATAAGTGCCTCTTCTTCCATCCTTCCCTTTACGATCGCTTCATACACTTTATCCAATTCATGGCGCGGATGTGTAATACGGTTAGCAAACTCGCCGTCGTTCGTAAGTAACAGCAGACCGGACGTGTCGTAATCAAGTCGCCCCACTGGATAAATCCGTTCCTCTATTCCTTCCATTAAATCAAGTACCGTCTTTCTTCCCTGCGGATCAGTAACAGATGTAATATAGCCAGTTGGCTTATTTAGCAGAAAATACACATGATTTTCACGGGCAATTTTTTTCCCATCCACTTCAATTTCGTCGCGGGCGGCATCAGCTTTATAACCAAGCTCCTGTATAATGACGCCGTTCACTTTTACACGACCCGAAACAATCAGCTCCTCGCACTTTCTACGGGAAGCCACACCTGCCTGAGCCATAATTTTTTGTAATCGTTCCATTTCTTACCCACCTCCTCTTTCATCATACCTCTCTCTTTATTCAGACACAATGTACAAACAAAAAACTCCCGTTTCATCAAAGAAACGAGAGCTTATCCGAATACGAGCCATACGACAAGAAGCGAAGCGACGACTCCTACAAAATCTGCCATCAAGCCTACCTTGAGGGCATATTTTGTATGGCGCACTGCCACCGCGCCGAAATATACCGTCAATACATAGAGCGTCGTATCTGTACTTCCCTGAATGGTACTCGCCAGACGTCCAATGTACGAGTCCGGGCCATGCTGAGCGATTAGGTCCGTTGTAATCGCAAGCGATCCCGAACCAGTAATCGGTCGAAGGAGCGAAAGAGGCAGTACTTCCGACGGAAAATGCACCAAATCAAGCAGTGGCCGAAGCGCCTTCAGCAGCAAATCAAGCGCTCCTGATTCCCGAAATATTGTAATCGCCACCATCATGCCGACAAGGGATGGCATAATGCGAATGGCTGTCCCAAACCCGCCCTTGGCACCGGATACGAACGTATCATACACAGGCACTCTTTTATATAATGCATAGGCGAGCACATAAGATAGAAGCAGTGGAATCGCCCAGATAGAAGCTTGCCCGACAATCGCATACACTACCTTCTCCACTCCTTTCGCTGATACCATCTATCGATTATGATGGCGCTACAGGTGGCAATAAATGTGGCGAGCAGTGTTGTCCCAACAATATCGGCGGGATTGACCGAGTTATAATTCATACGGATTGCAATAATCGTAGTCGGAATCAGCGTCATGCTCGAGGTGTTCAATGCCAGTAGCGTACACATCGCCGGTGTGGCTGTATCCGGCTTTGGATTAAGCTTTTGCAACTCCTGCATCGCTTTAATACCCATCGGGGTCGCCGCATTGCCCAATCCGAACAGATTGGCTGTCATGTTGGATAGAATATAACCAAACGCCGGATGATCTTTCGGTATCGTCGGAAACAGCCAGCGGGCAAGTGGACCGAGCAGGCGAGCCATCTGTTTCAACAATCCCGCCTCTTCCGCTACTTTCATCACGCCCATCCAAAAAACCAAAATGCTAATCAGCCCAAATGTAATCGTAACACCCGTTTTGGCTCCTTCAAATATCGCTTTGTTGACAGCTTCCGCACTTCCGTTAAAAAATGCAGTCGCAATTCCGATAAGAATCATGCCTGCCCATATATAATTAACCATCTACATTCCCTCCAGCATCGTTCGCATGAACGACTCCAGATTCGATGTGAAGCGATTGTTGAGCGCCTGTGCCATTGTCTCCTGCTCCATCGTAAGCTTTACTTTCCCAAGCACCGATTCACCTAGTGTAATTTCCAGGAACGGCTGGTTGATGTTACGTATAAGCCGTACGTCGACCAATGATTTTTCTTCCGCACTCAACGGGTAGGAGAATGACCGGCTGCTGTAATAAGCAAGCACCCCATCCTCTTGCTTTTCTTCACCCATCCGCTGTTTTTCCTTAACAATTTCGGTAAGAGGATAATGACTGAATCCGTAATCGAGCCATTTCATCGAATCGTCCCAGTCATTAGGTGCATTCAGAACGACAACAGCAAGCTGTTGTCCATTGCGGGTTGCCGATGAAGTAAGACAACGCTTCGCAAGCTTCGTGTACCCGGTTTTCACTCCGTCTGCCCCCTTGTACAGATGTAGCATTTTATTCTTGTTTAACAGCTTACGCTCCCACTTCTCGCCTTCCCATGGAATGCTTTTAACTTCAGCGGAGACAATCTTGCGGAATTCAGGATTCTGAAGCGCATATGCCGTTAACACAGCCATATCTCGCGCGGTTGAGTAATGATTATCGCTATCATCAAGCCCATGCGGATTCGTGAAATGGCTGGACTGCATGCCAAGATATTCTGCTTTCTCATTCATCAGACGGGCAAATCCTTCCACTGAACCACCAACATGTTCAGCAATAGCTACCGCAGCATCGTTACCAGAACGGAGCATTAATCCATATAGCATATCCTCCATTTTCATCTTTTCGCCTCGTTTTAGATAAATGGAGGAGCCTTCTTTAGCATAAGCTTTGTCTGATGTGGTAACGATATCTTGACTATCGCCTTCCTCCAATGCCACAATAGCAGTCATGATTTTCGTCAGGCTTGCGATCCTCATTCTTTTTTCTCCTTGTTTCTCCGCCAGAATGCGACCGCTAGCAACATCAATCAAGACGGCGGTTTCCGCAGATACAGGCGGCGGAGTGGAATCTGCAGCCTGTACGAATTGAGGGAGCGCCAGCAGGCTGACAATCAGTATCATAACGAGTTTCCTCATGCGAATCCTCTCCATCCCTAAACGGTTTGTCCTTTATTCCGGTCCAACGGGCAGTAAATCCTCTTCAAGTGCGCTATGTGAAGGATACTGGGTACTACGTCAAATGAATTCTATATATGTATATGGGCTGTCCACAAAATTATGACCATAACCAGATACTGCTTCCTCTTATGAAACGCTTCGCTCATTCATACGGAGATAGTCAATAGGTAAAATAAAAAAAGCAGAGGCCAATAATAGGCCTCTGCTCTTTATCTCTTTTACTATTCTTCTCTTTTACGATCCGTACGTATCCAATCGTACAAATGCTGGCCGTCTGTTTCTTCTATATGATGAACGGCAAGCTTAGCACCGGACTTACCAGAAACAATAACCGCCACATACGAAGTGAGGCGAGCAAGACGCTGCCACGGCATCCTTCGAAGATACGCAAACTGAATGCGTCTGCGAGGAATGAAACTGGTCGTTCTAGCGATGCAGCGACTCCTGAGCACAAGCGTCTTATGTCCGTGTATCGCAAAACCTCCGGCCCGATACTGCAACCAGCCGAATAGCACTGCAGGCAGTATAAGCAGAAAAATTCCATAGCGCCATGGATCAGTTGTCCATAGAAAAATAGCGAGGTAGGCAACCAAAGCTATCATTACCCATCGCAGCATATAATAACCTGCAGCCCGACGAGGTAGTGGTTGCAAGTCGGTCTGCACGCAGAAGCCGGGAAGTACACGTTCGATCATCATTATTGCTTCATTCCGCCGCAGCAATGGGAACAGTACCGTTGTCTCGCCCTTAGCCGCCCCGTATCCTGCCGTATCAACCTGAACGGTTACCAGTCCAAACGGCTGGCGTAGAAGACCCTCTGTAATACGAACCGCCTGTACTCGATTTATCGAAACAGTGAGCTGGCGGCGTTCCAACCATCCCCGGGTGATCAACAGCTTATCTCCTGTCTTCGTCAGTGTAAATCCACCGTATTTTAACATAACGCCCGCAACGCCTAAAAACCAGGCTACAAGCAAAACAAGAAATGCAAGGATAAGCAGCGCAGAGATGACAAAATGATTAAAAAAAGCAAAAATCCGTTCATAAGGTAGCACGTCGCTTATCTGGGAGAACCCGGCTGCAAACAACGATAGCACCACACCCAGTCCACCGGATGTAGCACCATATATGACTAACTGTTTTACAGGCAACTGATAAGTGAAGTCAGGCTCCACCTCTGCACGTACCTTAGCGTCTGTCTTCATTTCCTCTTCCGATACAATATCTGCATTGGTATTTCGATTGAACATTAGTTCCTGCTTCAGTCGTTCGGCTTCCTCCCGCGTGACTGCGGTGAGCATCGCTTCAGGCTTCTCTCCACCAGCCGTCTCTACTGTTACTTTCACCACACCGAACAGCCGATGCAGCAGGGGTTCTGTAAAATCTACCGTCTGAATGCGCTGCTTAGCAATGAAATTCCGTTTTTTAATAAGGACACCGTGCTCAACGCGCAGTTCCCCCTCTTCCACAGAATAACGGTATCTGCTCCAGACGAGAATTCCCCATAATAACGTACCCACGACGATAACCCCTGCGCTGCCGAGCCTCCACAGCAAATCCTTCCCCTCATTCATATCACCTCGAAATACGCTTGATATGAACAAAATGGTGAGTGGAAGCAACATTTCTCGTAAAGCACGCAGTCCTGACAGCAGCGCGGCGATAGGATGCATGCGACGCGGCTCAGACATCTTCATCAGAAACCCTCGCTAGACGCGCAATCACATCACGTACTTCATCAGCTATTTCAACAGAAAGAGCTGGAATTTCATGGCTGCCCGCCGCAGTGGAAAAGGTCACGCTTGCTAGGCCGTAACGCCGCAGGAACGGACCCTGCTTCGTATCCACATGCTGCACCCGTACCATCGGAATTACGGTCTGTTTGACTATTAGTACACCATAACGCAAATGTATCTCATCTTCCCCAATAAAATAGCGCCATCTGCGCCAGCTACGTTCCGGCAGTATAAACACTTCTATCACCAAATGTAAGAGTGCCCCTGCGGCTAGCAGCCATACGATAATGCGGGGCATTCCCGCCATCAGATGCAATACAACTCCGCCTGCAACCGCCAGCCACAATACAGCCGACACGATACCGTTTACAAGACGCCATACTCTGGGAGCTCTTCTATCGATTCGTTGCCAGAACGTTTCGTTTTTATCCATACATATCCCTTCCTTTAAATCACCCCTATTTATTTCCTTCCCCTCTCTTTACGCTTTATCAAAAAGAAAAGTTTCTTAGAAGCGAGAAAAGCTCGTGATGCGGGAGGAAAAAAGTAGTTATTGACCACCTACTTTAATAGTGATGTCTATTCTCTTATCCATAAAAAAACGCCCTGAACAAATCGCTCGCTCAGGACGTACTATCTTCTTTATCTTTTTTATAGAACAGGTATGCCTCTTGCTCCACATCCGGCCCTTCGGCCGAGAAATCAGGAGGCGGCGGCAACTCGTCCAGACTGCGCAAGCCGAAGTACTCAAGAAACTCTTTTGTTGTTCCGTATAAAATCGGCCGGCCTATCGTATCGGCCCGTCCTACCTCTTTAATAAGATTCTTGCTTATTAGGCGGGAAATGGAACTCTCGCACTTCACTCCGCGAATCTCTTCCAGCTCAAGCCGAGTAATCGGCTGCTTATATGCAATAATCGCCATTGTCTCCAGCGCTGCCTGGGACAGCGTTGCATGGGACGGTGTGTATGCCAGTCTCTCGAAATACTCGGCAAACTCGGGTCTTGTCGTAAACTGGTATGCTTGAGCAATCTCAACGATTTGCAGCCCGCGCTGCTGTTCTTTGTAGTCATGCTTCATCTCATCCATTAATGCGATAACCTCATGAAGTTCCAGATCCAGAATGGAAGCCAGCTGCTTCGCTTCGATTCCTTCATCACCAGCTACGAACAACAGACCTTCTACAATCGCCTTTAACTTTCCTACATCAATCATACTGTATCCTCCCGCATCCGCGACACCATGATTTCCTCAAACAGTCCATCCTGCTGACAAACGACGGACCGCTTTTTCATCATTTCCAACAGCGCAAGGAATGTTGTTACGATTTCAATTTTTGACTCTTGTTTCTCCAGCAATTGCGAAAAGGATACACGACCACCTGCAACTGATAACAATTGGTCGATTTCTTCCATGCGGTCCTTCAAGGAAATCTCATCACGCTGTACTTTTACAGCTTGATCCTTACGGTTTACACGCTTCAGCGCTTTCTGCAATGCATCCACCAAGTCATAAATCGTCACATTAGAAATCGGATTTTCCTCTTCAGGAACGAACTGGCTCAAATCCTCTGCAGGTCGCGTGTATACTCTGCTTTGTTCTTTTTCCCGCTCACGGAACGTCTCCGCAAGCTGTTTGTATTTTTTATATTCCAGCAGACGCTGTACTAATTCTTCCATGGGGTCTTCCTCTTCTTCATATGGTTCGATGCCCCATTCATCAAACATTTGCTCTTCTCGCTTAGGTAGCAACATTTTGCTTTTAATAGCAAGTAACGTAGCCGCCATAACGAGAAATTCGCTGGCTACGTCGAGTTGCAGCTCTTGCATAATGTATAGATGATTCATATATTGATCAGTAATTTCCACAACCGGTATATCATAAATATCTACTTCTGCCCGGTCGATTAAATGCAACAGCAAATCAAGCGGACCTTCAAACGAATCCAGTTTGATGTCGACTCCCATCAAACGTCCACCTCTCTATCTCATCAGGGAAAACAGTGCGTTTTGCACCCATTCATACGGCTGATACAGCACAATTGAGCCAAGACCGGGAATAAAAATCAAAAGCAACAACACAAACATACCGTACGGCTCCATCCGTTCGAAGAAACTATCGAAACGACGCGGCAAAATATAGCGGAAAATTTTCGAGCCGTCCAGTGGTGCCACCGGCAGCAAATTAAATACGAACAGTGCTACATTGATAGCAAAACTCCATGTAATCGTATTGCTAACCAGTGTAGCCGCCCATGCCGGCCATGTATTCATGACATCCGTTGTTGCCAGGTACCAACCTGCTTGCAAAAACAAAAAGGCAAGAATCAGATTAGTCAGAGGGCCTGCTATCGCTACAAACACCATTCCTAGGCGACGGTTACCACGAAAATGAAACATATTCACCGGAACCGGCCGCGCCCAGCCGAACGGGCCGAATAAAATCATCAGCATACCAATCGGCTCGACGTGGCTAATCGGATTTAATGTCAGACGCCCTTCATTTTTTGCCGTATTATCGCCAAGCTTGTACGCTACAAATGCGTGCGCCCATTCATGAATTGAAAAGGCGATAACAAAGGCGATAATCCGGTACAGCAGCGAATCCCAGTCAAAATTAAACAACACTGCTCCCCCCTCTATCTCATTTTTCTATACAGATATACTTTATAGTTCGAGGTACCAAACTACATATATAAAGCCGCAACTCATTCTACCATATGCCCGTAAGATGTAGCAATTCTGCGGTTTCGCCGTTTTACGACAAAAAGAAAACTCTACTCCGCAAAAAGGAGTAGAGCTAGAAGGCTATGTTATATTATGCAAAAGATTTAGACAGGTTTGCCATTTCGATAGCCGCGGCTGCCGCTTCCCATCCTTTATTGCCCGCCTTTGTACCTGCCCGTTCAATGGCCTGTTCAATCGTATCGGTCGTCAGCACGCCAAAAATTGTTGGAACACCGGTGGACAATCCGATAGAAGCGACGCCTTTTGCCGCCTCGTTGCACACATAATCGAAATGCGGGGTAGAGCCGCGAATAACTGTTCCGAGCGCGATAACCGCATCGTATTTACCTGATTCGGCCATCTTCTTTACGAACAATGGAATCTCGAAAGCACCTGGTACCCAAGCCACTTCTACATCGTTTTCTTCCACACCATGACGCTTAAGAGCATCCAATGCACCGCCCAACAGCTTGCTGGTAATAAATTCATTAAAACGTCCAACAACAATGCCGATTCGTAATCCTGTTCCTACTAAATTTCCTTCATATACTTTTGCCATGATTAAACCTCCGTTTACTAAGCTTATATTTTTGTGTTACGTAGCGCAGTCTGATGTTACTTGTGCAAAAACTATAAATTCAATAAGTGGCCAAGCTTGCTTTGCTTCGTGCGAAGATATCGTTCATTGTCAGCCACCGCTTCCATCTGCAGCGGCACTCGCTCAACCATCTGCAAACCATAGCCTTCCACACCCTTGATTTTACGTGGATTATTCGTCAAGAGACGCATCTTGCCTACACCTAAATCGGCAAGAATTTGTGCCCCGATGCCATACTCCCTCAGGTCGGCTGCAAATCCCAGTTTTTCGTTCGCTTCCACCGTATCCAGCCCTGTTTCTTGCAGCTTGTACGCTTTCAGCTTATTAATAAGTCCGATACCCCGGCCTTCCTGACGCATATACAGTAGCACGCCACGTCCCGCTTCTTCGATTTGACGCAACGCCGCATGCAACTGCGGCCCGCAATCGCAGCGGAACGAACCGAACACATCTCCGGTCAAACACTCGGAATGAACCCGGACAAGTGTAGGTGTCTCAGCATCCAAATCACCTTTCACCAGCGCTACGTGCTCTTTGCCATCCACATCATTCGTATACGCTACCATGCGGAAGTGTCCGTATTCAGTCGGAAGCACGACCTCTACTTCCCGCTTTACCAGCTTGTCATAACGTGTACGATAACGAATCAATTCCTCAATCGTAATCATTTTCAAATCGTGCTTTTCAGCAATTTGTGCCAAATCCGGCACCCGCGCCATCGAGCCGTCTTCATTCATAATCTCGCAAATAACTCCAGCCGGATAGCTGTCGCACAGACGTGCCAAATCCACCGCTGCTTCCGTATGACCGGCACGACGCAGTACGCCCCCTTTTCGCGCGATAAGCGGAAAAATGTGCCCGGGGCGGCGGAAATTTTCCGGTCCGTACGACGAATCCATCATCGCCTGCACCGTTTGGGCCCGCTCAAATGCTGAGATGCCAGTTGTAGTTGTCGCTTCGTCGATCGAGACAGTAAACGCCGTTCCATGTGCATCGGTGTTACGATCCACCATTGGGGCTAGCGCAAGTTCTGCTGCCCGCTCTTCCGTAACCGGAACGCAGACTAATCCCCGGCCGTGCGTAACCATAAAATTAATCATCGCCGCATCGGTTTTCTCCGCTAATGCAACAAAATCTCCTTCATTCTCGCGATCTTCGTCATCTACGACAATAATCGGTTTGCCCTGCTTCAAATCCAGAATCGCTTCTTCAATCGAATGAAACATTGTCTCCACTCCTTGTTTTACTTAATCGAGAAATCCGTGCTCAGATAGGAAGCTCTCTGTCAGTGAGGCGCGGCTCTTCTTCTGTTCGCGCCATGTAACAAACCGCTCGATGTATTTGCCTATCATATCGCATTCTAGATTGACCAAATCGCCTTTTTCTTTATACTGCAGCACCGTCCCGGCCAGCGTGTGTGGAATAATGGAGACGGTAAAGCCGGTTTCAGTTACGTCCACAACAGTCAGGCTGATACCGTCGATAGCAACAGACCCTTTCGGAATGATGTATCGCAACAGTGTCTCATCCGCTTCTACCTTATATAGCACCGCATTGCCATACGAACGTTTATCTGCAATGAATCCGGTGCCATCCACGTGTCCAGAGACAAAGTGTCCACCGAACCGGTCACCCGCCGCCATTGCTCGCTCCAGATTTACCTGCGAACCCGGCCCTATCGTGGATAAGCTTGTTTTCTCCAACGTCTCCGGCATAACATCCACCGTAAAATTCCGGGAGGAAAATGTTGTAACTGTCAGGCAGATACCGTTGACTGCAATGCTGTCTCCTAACCGTACATCTGTCAGTACCTTGTCGGCGGATATATCCAGCACGGCGGAGCGGTCTCCCCGTTTAATAGAGCGGATGGTGCCAATTTCTTCGATAATTCCTGTAAACATACACTCACCCCCATACCGGATACCCGGTGATTTTAATATCGTCGCCAATTTTTTCAAATGAAATATCCGCAAGGGATATGGCGTCGTTCATATCTTCGATGCCCAGCCCGCCGAACGGAGTAGGGGCCCCCTGTCCTGCTACCAGTTTCGGTGCAACATAAGATACTACTTTGTCAATCGCCCGTGCATGCAGAAAAGCGCTATTAATCTGACTGCCTCCTTCTACAAGCACAGATGAAATCTGCTGTTCGCCGAGCAAGGCAAGCAGACGTTCAATATCCACTTTCGTATTGTTTCCTGTAGAGAAAACACGAATCCCCATCTCTTCAAGCCGTTCCCATTTCATAGAATCTGCACGTTCGGTAGTAAAAATCCATGTCGGCGCCTGTTTATCGGTCAGCACCCTTGCATCCAGCCGAATGCGCAGCGTCGTATCAATAATGACGCGCACCGGATTTTGGCCGCCCAGTGCCAGGCGGGTCGTTAACTGCGGATCATCGGTTAACACCGTATTGACGCCAACAAGAATCGCATCATGCTTATGCCGCATCTGATGCACCTCCAGGCGGGCCTCTTCGCCAGTAATCCAGCGGCTGCTTCCAGCATACGTTGCCATCTTGCCATCAAGCGTCATTGCGGTTTTGACCGTTACAAACGGTTTTTTTGTTGTAATAAATTTGATGAACACTTCATTCAGTCTTTTCGCTTCCGCTTCACAAATACCTGTAAGCACTTCAATACCCGCATTGGTAAGCTCCGTGACTCCGCGTCCTGCCACCAGCGGGTTTGGATCAAGCATTGCTATAACTACGGTACGAATACCATGCTCAATAAGTGCATCTGCACAAGGCGGAGTTCGACCATGGTGGCTGCATGGCTCCAACGTGACATAAGCCGTCGCTCCCTTGGCTGCATCCCCCGCCATGCGAAGTGCTTGCACCTCGGCGTGTGCCTCTCCCACTCGTAGGTGGGCACCCATACCGACAATCCGACCCTCCTTAACAAGCACACAACCTACAGCCGGGTTAGGGCTGGTCTGGCCTCGTACTGCTTCCGCAAGCTGCAGCGCAAGTTTCATATAGTCTCTATGTTCCATCCTTCTATCCTCCCTCGCCTGCTCTCTGAATGTTCCACCACTTTCATCGTCTGTTCGCCTCAACAAAGGCAGGAATAAGACACAAAATGTCTAACTGACACAAAAAAGCGCATGATTCCGTCATTTCTCTGTAATAAACCGATATCGGTCAGGGCAGGAGAAAATAACGGTGTCATACGCTTGACATTCTTTATCATAAGTACACATGGCCTTTCATGCCTATGACAAAGAAAGCCCTGAAAGACGGTATCATACCGCTTTCAGGGCTCGTTTTTCTGAAAAAAGGTAGATCGATGCCAGAGTCCAAGCGACTTCTTCGCTCCCATATGTGAGCAGAAAAAATCGTAACACAAACACAACAGACTACACCTGCAATCCGAACTACATATCCTTCTCCCATCCAGACTATACTGTCGGTCCCGGATTCACACCAGGTCAGCATTGGTTATGTAAACCGCAGCTCACGGACTGAAGAGGCCACTGCCTCTAACACCGCCGGTAGGGAATTCCACCCTGCCCCGAAGGATTACTCCGATGAAATTGTACTCTTAGTATAGCGTATCGATCATGACCTGTCCACGTTCAATTTCACATTGTCAAACAAGCTCGCAAGTTGTAGGTTGCACAACCGCTGTGATAGAATAAAACGAACGAACGAAAAGGAGTGAATACATAATGGCGAAAAAAGGCAGCATCGAGCTTGAAAACGGCAACAAAATCCTGATTGAATTCTACCCGGAAGCCGCTCCCGGCACGGTTGAGAACTTCGAAAAACTGGCAAACGAAGGGTTCTACAACGGCCTGTCATTCCACCGCGTAATTCCTGGCTTTGTAAGTCAGGGTGGCTGCCCGCACGGCACAGGAACCGGCGGACCTGGCTACACTATCAAGTGCGAAACGCAAGGCAATCCGCACAAGCATGTTCCTGGCGCGCTTTCCATGGCTCACGCGGGACGTGATACCGGCGGCAGCCAATTCTTCATCGTGCATGAGGCCCAACCACACTTGGACGGTGTGCACACCGTATTCGGCCAGGTTACCGAAGGCCTAGAGCATGCAAAAAACATGCGCAATGGAGACAAAATGAAAGAAGTAAAAGTCTGGGAAGAGTAGACCTTCCTTGTAAAAACGGGGCGGACACACATGTCCACCCCGTTTTTTGTATTAGTTTAGCTGATCCATAAACGCCTTCAGCTTCTGCACATAGGCTTTGCTCAACAGATCGCATCCGTCCAGAATGGTCTGCCGGTATGCTTGGCTCGGCGCCTGATCCGGCTTTCTGTCAATCACCATGTACGTAATTGCTTCAATGAATTGATCCCCCGCTTTTACTTTTACTATCTCTCTGCTATACGAAATGCCCTCGCCCTCCCGTGCATCCAAGTTCGGCAGCAGTTCCGGCGGAATCAAATAGAGTACTCCTTCCGTTTCACTGCCTGGAGAAGGAACGATATCTGCTACGCCCCCGCCCCATTTTTGATGGGAATAGCGTGTGAAGCCAACTCGGTAATCAGGCAACACGGCCCGGCCTATAACACAAAACTGCGGCACATCAATCATAAAGCTATTCCGGTTCATGCACGAACCATACGCGAAGTAAGGGAGCCATCCCCGCCCTTTCCTGTGCATCCGCCAGTCACCGGATGGAACAAATTCCGCCTTATCGTCCAGCCATGTCTGTCTTTCCTTCGGATAAACGTAGATATAGCAGGAAATTGCCTC